>JBIIGW010000007.1:0-17697 GCA_044236295.1 Candidatus Planktophila sp. | reverse complement strand
GAGATAAAATCAATTGGGCGAGTTTGTGAACCTAGCGCAGCAACAACTTCTGGTAACCATACGGCTCCGTTGTGTGTAACAAGAACTGCGACAACTCGGAACTTATCTTCGACAGCTTTTGGGGCCATTAATACACCTCGCTATCTCAAATGAGACTCGCTATCTCAAAAGAGATAATGGAAAATTAACTTTACGCTGATCGGCGCTTTAGGCGGCGGCGTTCACGCTCTGAGAGTCCGCCCCAGATTCCAAAACGTTCATCGTGTGCAAGTGCATATTCCAAGCACTCTGCACGAACATCACAAGAAAGACAGACGCGCTTTGCTTCGCGAGTAGAGCCACCTTTTTCAGGAAAGAAAGCCTCAGGATCGGTTTGTGCACACAGTGCACGCTCCTGCCATGAGAGTTCCATATTTTCGCCAGAGGCAAGAGTGATTGTTGGACCGGACGTGGGGATCTGGCCGGAAGAGGCTGCGGGTTGGATCGGCATAGGCTCGATTCTCCATTAGCTTTCATGATCTCATCCCTTGTGGACAAGAGTTGTTATAGGTGAATTACACGCGTGTAACTCGCTTATGTCAAGCCAGCAGGGAGGAAATAGGCAGATATATAGGGGTAATTGGGGGCCAATTGGGGGCTATTTTTTGAAATCACGCCGAAATTGAAGGAGATTTAAGCGTGATTTTTCCCAAACCTTCAACCAATTAAAACTATTGAGAAAAAATCTAAGGAATTGAAACTATTTCCTGATTCGTGACATAAGAACTCTCAATTTTTGCACCGGCTGCCACTTTTGTACCACGAGAAATAAAAGAGTTAATGATCTGTGCATCTTTTCCGATCGAGCAATCTGATTCAATTATTGAGGATTGGATATGAGCTCCAGCTGCAATCTGAACGCCTGGAGCAATACTGCTGCCGCCACTGAGTTGGGCCGAAGGGTCAACGTTCGAGCCTGGCATTATCAAAAAATCACCTGTGCGTTTAACAATTTCAACTGAAGATCTCATCAATGCTTGAGGGGTTCCGATATCTACCCAATAGGCGTTCTCAACATAACCATAGACAGCTGCGTCGTTCTGAACTAACAGAGGAAAGGTTTCTCGTTCAACAGAAACCACTGTATCTAAGGGAATTGAGTTAAGAACGCGAGGATTAAAAACATAGCAGCCAGCGTTGATTTGATTGGTTACAGGTTTCTCCATCTTTTCAAGAAAAGCAGTGACCCGACCGCTGGTATCTGTTGGAACGCATCCATAGGCGCGGGCATCTTCTACTTGAGTTAGATGCAAAGTCACATCGGCGTTGTTTGCCTCGTGTTGGCGGATCTGTTCTGCAAGATTATGTGAGCTAAGGACATCACCATTTAAAATTACAATTGATTCTGATGAATTAATCAACTTTGCAGCATTTCTAATTGCTCCACCAGTTCCTAATGGTGTTTCCTCAACGGCATACTCAATCTTCATGCCCCATTTAGATCCGTCACCAAAATAAGGAGTAAATAACTCAGATAGATAAGATGTTGCTAAAACTATGTGCGTGATACCAGCTGCTTTAGCCATGTTGAGTTGATGTTCTGTCACGGGAATTCCTGCAACAGTTAGCATGGGTTTTGGGGTGTTCTTAGTTAATGGCATGAGGCGAGTACCAAACCCACCAACGAGCAAAATTGCTGTTGCCATGTGTTATCCGTTTAATCGCGAAACAGCTTCGGCAATCTGTGCATCAGTTGCCGTCATCGCCACTCGAATATGTTTCGCACCGGCTGCGCCATAAAAGCTACCTGGAGTTGCCAATATTCCAAACTCTGCCAACCATTCCACGCTCTTCCATGCATCTTCATTTCTGGTACACCAGAGGTAAAGACCTGAATCACTAAATTCAATAGTAAATCCATGCTTGATTAAGGCTGGGCGCATTGCATCTTTGCGGGCGTTATAGCGATCGCGCTGCTCTTTTACGTGGACCTCATCTGCTAACGCAACAGTCATTGCTTTTTGAACCGGTAGTGGAACCATCATGCCGGCATGTTTGCGAATCTCTCGAATTCGAGCAATGAGTGCGCTATCGCCCACCATAAATGCTGCTCTGTATCCAGCCATAGATGAACGTTTAGAAAGAGAATGCACAGCAAGAATGTTTGTGTTCTCTCCCCCCGTTTGGGATAAAACTGAGTGTGAATGTGCGCTCTGATCAAACTCTAGGTAACACTCGTCAGAGATTAATACTGCGCCATTTTTTCTAGACCAGTTGATGCAGGCCTTTATCTCTTCTGTGCTATGTACGCGTCCTGTTGGATTTGAGGGTGAGTTCAACCACGCTAAATCTGCAACTGGCCATGTTGTCGCATCGATGGGAACAGGAATGGATTGCGCGCTAGCTAGCAATGCCCCTACGTGATATGTCGGATATGCAATTTCAGGGATCAATACCTTTTTTACTTCAAGAATTGTTGGGAGCCAAGCAACTAACTCTTTAGAACCAATAACAGGTAGAACATCAAAATCTCCAGTTGCACCTAAACGTTTAGTTGCCCAGGTTTTAATCGCCGCGCGTAGTTCATTTGTTCCTGCAGTAAATGGATAGCTAGGTGAATTAGAAGCATCGCGGAAAGCTTTTTGAATGAACTCTGGAGTTGGATCTACTGGAGTTCCTTGTGACAGATCGATAATCCCATTGGGATGTGAACGCGCCTTGTCACCAAATGGCACCAATGCATCCCATGGAAAATCTGGGAGCTGTGCTCTCAATTTTTACTCGCTCTTTGGCGGAAGTGCAGTAACAATCTGATGATCGCTACCGGTAGCTCCAACTTTACTTGCACCACCTGGTGAACCAATCTCAACGAAAAATTCTGTGTTGACGGCACCAAACTCTTTCCAAACACCAGGGACATCATCTTCATAATAAATTGCTTCAACTGGACAGACTGGCTCACATGCACCACAGTCCACACATTCATCCGGTTGGATGTAGAGCATGCGATCACCCTCATAAATGCAATCCACCGGACATTCTTCGATGCAGGATTTATCTTTAACATCGACACAAGGTTGGGCGATCACATAGGTCACAACAGGCCTCCAGTTTTTACGGTGAATGATTGGCGTAATTCTAACGCGTACCTCACCTACATCGCCAGATTTGCTTGTTCGGTTTATCGTAGGCACATGCCCTCAGAGCTAGAGTCCACCTTTACTGCCCTTATTGGAAAAAGGGTGAGTATTCGCTTGCACGATCCCGAAGGTGGTTTTCGTGACATCGTTGGATATCTACAGAGCCCTACAACGTTAAGAAATCGCCATGAAGAGTTAATTGAGTTCTCTCATGATGAGATTTTCATCTGGAGAGAGGTCATAGCAAAGAAATGACTCTTCGTTTGTATGACACCAAATCTCGCGGGCTTAAGGAAGTTGCAAGCCACAATGGCGCGACCTCGATGTATTGCTGCGGACCTACGGTTTATCGTGATGCACATGTTGGAAATTTGAGAACATTCCTACTTGCCGACCTAATCTCGCGTGCATTGACTCTATCTGGAGTCACAGTAACTCTGGTCCAAAACATCACTGATGTTGGGCACATGAGTGAGGATTTTCAAGAAGACGACAAGATTTTAACGCAAGCCAGTATCGAAAAAATCGATCCCTACGAAATTGCAAAGAAGTATGAGGCAAATTTTCATAAAGATCTTGCCCGTTTAAACATTGGAAAAGCAAAAGCATATCCAAAGGCAAGTGAATCGATTGAAATGATGCAATCGATGATTACGGAGTTAATAAATAAGGGCTTTGCATATGTCGGAAGCGACGGGTCTGTGTATTTTGATGCACAAGCCTCTGATGGATATGGGGAGTTAAGTGGCAATCGACTTGATGCACTCAAGCCTGGGCACAAACATGAGGCTTCTGAAGATACTGGAAAAAAATTTCATGCAGATTGGGCATTATGGAAAGCAGCTGGCAATAGATCGCAAATGATTTGGCCATCACCTTGGGGGCCTGGGTTTCCTGGTTGGCACATCGAATGTTCGGCGATGTCTATGGAGATTTTAAATTCTCATGTTGATGTTCATGTTGGTGGAATTGATCTTCGCTTTCCACATCATGAAAATGAACGCGCGCAATCAAATGCAATCACTGGCAAAGAAAGCGTTGATATCTGGGTCCATGGTGAGCACCTTTTGTTCGAGGGTCGAAAAATGTCGAAAAGTTCAGGAAATGTGCTCTTGCTCCAGGATGTAATCGAGCGCGGCTTTGATCCAATAGCACTTCGGTTATGTCTATTAGAAAATCGATATCGCTCTCAAATGGATTTAACGTGGAAATCTATCGAAGCCGCTCATGAACTTCTGCTTCGCTGGCGAGGCAAGATCTCTGAATGGGCTAAAGAGGAATCAAGTAAGCAACCTTGGGAGATTGATCCAGAGATCGAGTCAGCGATTAATAACGACATTGATACTCCTAAAATTCTAATTCGCTTACGGGTAATCGAAAAAGGAGATCAGAGAAATAAGCGAGCACTATTTTTGTATGCAGATCAGATCCTTGGTTTGAATCTCGATGCAGGAATTAAAGAGAAAGTACTCACATCGCAGATGAAGGATCTACTAGAGGCACGCTCTGTGGCAAGAAGCGAAAAACGTTGGGCAGAAAGTGATGGACTGCGAGTTGAACTAGAGGCTTTAGGTTTGGTTGTTAAAGATACGCCAGAGGGGCAAACCTGGTCTTAACCTCAATCTAAAGATGTGTTGGACAAACTAAAGGGGCATGATTATTGCAATCACGATCACAATAAACCCAATATTTAATAGTGATGTACCTAAACCATCACCTTGAATCAAATACTCATCATTTAACCCTGGAAATCCTGCACGCAAAACTACAAAGGCCCAAACAATTGCAACGATAAATCTAAATGTGCGACCGCCCCACTTTCTACCAGAGGCCCATACTCCAAAACTTGTGCCTACGATTGAAAGTATCAGTCCGAAAGGTGGATAGAGGCTGTAGATAAAGACAGAGCTAGCTCCCAATGCCAATCCTAAAAATACGGAGTAGAGATATTTCACTAGAGAACAATTCCAGAGGCTAAATCTGTCTCGCGGCCCTGATTATCGAAGGGTTCACTTTTTTGACCTTTCACAAGTGTGTAGTACTCATCTCCCCAAATCTGTAATCCCAAGTTATTAGAGAGAGCAAAAAATGGGCCATCTAAAGAGATTTGAGTTTCATGAGCTTTCATTGCAGCAAGTTTTTGATCTACAAATTTACTTCCATCTACTAAGGTCGTCACAAATTCATCATCTTTTGCAAAGGGCAAATCATCTACTGATTCTGCTCCGAAAAAGTCTGAGCCAATCTCTTTCATTTTGGCAATGCCGTCGGCTAAAACAGATTTTGGCATGGTGTTCCAATAAATTTTTTGAATCTTCCAATCAGCGATTTCACTTGCTCGCATTGCAATTCGATGTGCCTGAATATGATCAGGGTGGCCGTAGCCACCTATTTCATCGTAAGTAATCATTATTTGTGGCTTGATCTCTTCAATGACTTCAACCAAATACTTTGCTGCAGTATCAATATCGGCCTGCCAAAAAACATCAGCTCTATTATTTGGTTCGGTTCCCATCATTCCGCTATCCCGAAACTTTACTGATGGCGAACCAAGAAATCTAAAATCTGTAATTCCTAACTCTTTCATTGCTAATGCCAGTTCACTCTCGCGATGAAGTCCAAGTTTGTCTTGATCACTACTGGCAAGGTGGGAAAGTCCAGGTACAAGAACTTCACCTTCTTCACCACGTGTACAAGTAACCAGGGTTACATGTGCACCACCGGCGGCATACTTAGCCATAGTCGCCCCATTGTTGATCGTTTCATCATCAGGGTGTGCATGTACTAAGAGGATACGAATTCCTTCATAGGAGCGGTTCATAATGGGTAATTCTGCCGTAGGATTGCACAAATGAGTAATGCAGAGATTGTTAACAAGTCGCGCTTGCCCCGAGATGAGCGTCGGGCTTTATTGCTGTCGGCTGCCTTGGAAGTATTTACAACTGCGGGTTATCACTCGGCTGCAATGGATGAGATTGCAGATCGAGCAAAAGTCTCTAAGCCAGTTCTGTATCAGCATTTTCCATCGAAATTAGATCTGTATCTAGCAGTCCTTGACCTTCATATCGACTCCTTAGTTTTTGAAATTCAAAAAGCCATTGCATCTACCCCAGATAACAAAGATCGTGTGTATGCAACAGTTAATACGTATTTTTCTTTTATTGAAAAAGAAGGTGAAGCTTTTAGGCTTTTATTTGAAAGTGATATGAGCGTGGAGCCTCAAGTGCATGAGCGTCTTAATCGCATGACCTATGACTGTGCAGCAGCTGTTAGTGCAGTTATTGCAATCGATACTGGCTTATCAAAAGAGGCATCAATGCTCATTGGTGTGGGAATGATTGGATATGCCCAAGTAACAGCCCGTCATTGGTTGGAGCGAGATAGTAAATTAACCAAGGAAAATGCAGTTGAACTAGTTCATAGCCTCATGTGGAGAGGTATTTCAGGTTTTCCACTGACTTAAACCCGATAGGATTAGCGTTATGAGTTCAATTGTGAATCCGCTATTTTTCTATTGCGGCGCTTTTTAACGTGGCTTTAACTTTTGCAGAGCTTCCACTACGTAGCCAAACCATCGAAGCCTTACATGCCCATGGCTTCTTGGCACCCTTTGCCATTCAAGAAATGGTTCTTCCTATTGCGTTGGCCGATGGTGATGTTATTGGTCAGGCAAAGACTGGAACTGGAAAAACTCTAGCTTTTGGAATTCCTGTTATCGAACGCGTAATCGCCCCGAATGATGTTGAATGGGAAAGCTTTGCGAAGAAGGGCTTACCTCAGGTTTTAATCGTGGTGCCTACTCGCGAACTTTGTACCCAAGTCACAAGAGATATTGAAGAGCTTGCAGAAAACCGTGGAATCCGAACATTGGCTGTCTATGGTGGTCGAGCATTTGAACCACAGATTGAAGCGTTGCAGGCCGGTGTTGAAATTGTTGTTGGAACACCTGGGCGATTGCTTGATCTTTCTCGTCAGGGCCAGTTAAAACTTAAAGAAGTATCCCGCTTAGTTTTAGATGAAGCCGACGAAATGTTGGACTTAGGGTTTTTACCTGATGTTGAAAAAATTTTGGCTAGCACGCCAAACCGCGCGCAGACAATGTTGTTCTCAGCAACGATGCCTGGAGACATCATCGCCTTAGCGCGTCGTTTTATGAATCAACCAATTCACATTCGTACGCAAGATAGCGAAGATGAAGGCGCAGTAGTCACTCGAATTGCACAGCATGTTCTTCGTGCACATGCGATGGACAAGATCGAAATGCTAGCTCGGATTTTGCAAGCAAATGGTCGAGGTCCAACAATGGTTTTCTGTCGCACAAAACGAACTGCGCAAAAGACTGCAGAGGATTTACTCGAGCGTGGTTTTAAAGCAGCACCGATTCATGGCGACTTAGGCCAAGGGGCACGCGAAAAAGCCCTCAGTGATTTTAAAGCTGGTAAATCAGATGTGCTTGTTGCAACCGATGTTGCAGCACGTGGAATTGATATTGATGGGATCACTCACGTTATTAACTATCAATGTCCCGAGGATGAAAAGACTTATGTCCACCGCATTGGTCGTACTGCTCGAGCTGGGGCACATGGAATCGCAGTGACATTTGTTGACTGGGATGAACTTGCCAGATGGAAGATGATTAACACCGTTTTAGATCTTGGGCTTGCCGAACCTGAAGAGACTTACTCTTCATCAGAACATCTCTACAAATCACTTGATATTCCTGCTGGTTCAACTGGGCGAATTGTTAAAGCTAAACCTGTAGCTAATTCTGCTAGTAAATCTTCTTCTAAGTCAGATCGTAAACCTGATTCAAAAGTTGAAAGCCGAACAAACAAGAGCTCAAGCCAGGTAACAAAAGATGCGCCAAAGGCTAGAACTGAGCGCTCACGAGTTAGAACCAAAAAATTTAAAGAGAGTTAATTTTCTCTAACGGTTGTATCTGTCTAGTTTGCAACAAAAACTCTAATTGCATCAACTAACATCTGTACCGCAATAGCCGCAAGAAGTAATCCTGCAATTCTTGCTACCAGTGTGACACCTGCTTCTTTAATAACTTTCAAAATTGTTGTAGAAGCCATTAATGCAGCGGCAATAGCAACATGGACTGCTATAACTGCAGCGACTAATCCAATTGCCATTTCTGGAGTATTAGCTTGTTGAACAAATATCATTGTTGCAACAATTGCGCCAGGTCCGGCCAAAATTGGAGTACCTAGTGGAACTAATGCAACATTTGAATTTGAATCGTCAGCATATTTTGCAGTGTTTCCGGTTAAGAGCTCTAAAGCAACCAAGAGAAGCAAGAGCGCACCGGCTGCTTGTAATGCCTCCATCGAGATATTGAGATAACCAAGAATAAATCGTCCAAAGAGTGCGAAGATAGAAATGACTAGTAGAGATACAGCTGCAGCCTGAATTGCCAGAGCTCGACGAACTCGCGGAGTCTTATCGGCGACAAGCCCTAAGAAAATTGGTGTTGCACCCGGTGGATCCATGATGACAAACAAAGTAACAAAGGATTGAACTGCAAAAGTTATTGCACTGATCTCGTTCATAGCGAAACAACCCTTCTGGCATTGGCTTCAGATTCTAACCTCTCCCATTGTGCCCTATCGGTGTGGTTCTCTGCTAATGAATTAAGTTTTCCGGTTCCGTGATAATCACTACTTCCAGTTATCACCAAATCTAATTCTGTGGCGATTACACGCAACATTGCCCGTTCTGATGGATTGTGATCACGATGATCAACTTCGATTCCATTTAAACCAGCATTTACTAAATCAGTAAAGTCTTTGGTGCCCAAAATTTGGCCTCTCCTAGAAGCAAATGGGTGTGCAATTACAGCAACTCCCCCAGCCCGACGAATTAACTTAACTGCCTCAATCGGAGTTGGTGCCGCGTGTGAAACATAAAATCTAGACTCATTGTGAAGCAGATCTGTAAATGCTTCATCCCGTGATTTTACGATTCTTTTGTTTACAAGAGCATCTGCAAGATGGGGGCGGCCCATTGTTGCACCAGCGGGCATCGCCTTTTCTACATCCTCAATTGAAATATCAAAACCCTCGGCCTGCATTTTTTGAATCATTTTTCTCATTCGCGGCAAACGACCGTCTCGAGTTTCCTCAAGAACTGTTTGCATTTCTTGGTGCAAAGGATCAAACAAGAGCCCAAGCATGTGAACGCTAATGCCATCATCTGTTAAACAAGAGATCTCTGCGCCCAAGGCAAGCTTTAAATTTCCACGAAGGCTCTCTGTTGCTTCTTGCCAACCAGATGTTGTGTCGTGATCGCTGATTCCTAGAACTTCCAAGCCCTGCACAATGGCTTTGTTAACTAACTCCCTGGGAGTATCTGTTCCATCACTAGATGTTGTGTGTGTATGCAGATCAATCATTGCTGACACCTCTAGTTCTAGTTACAACTAATACGCAACCAATCAAAATCAAAACTATACCTGGAATTATACCGATCGGTGGTTTCTGTCCTAGCCACCAGAGTGCAAGTAGAGCACTGAGTGGGACCTCAAAGAAAACAATTAAAGAAACAATTGCTGGTGAAACTCTTTTTAGGACTGAGTTAAACATTGTGTGTCCAAGTAACTGTGCACCAACTATAAGCCCAAGAAGAATTAGCCACTCTTTCCCTGAGAAATTAAATATCTCATTTCCGGCAATTAAAGCCATTGGTAGCGCCGTCATGGAACAGATGAAATAACAAATGGTTGTGTAAGTAGAAGTCTCTAATGTTCTTTGTGCCTTTGCTCCAGCCATAACGTAGGCAGCAGCCAGGGCTGCAGAAATTATGGCTGCAATATCGCCAGTAAATGCTCTGATAGAAATTTGAAGATCAACACCTGAAACAAGACCAACTCCAATAAAGCAGACAATCATTCCAAGCCATGCCGATGATGGAATATGTCCACCACTGAGCTTTACAAAAAGAGCGGTAAAAATTGGTTGTAATGCAACCAGTGCAGTTCCTGCTGCAACAGATGTCATTCGCATGGCCATAAAAAAGCCAATGAAGTGAAATGCAAGTAGGACGCCAGCAATTACTGCCCACTTAACTCCGGCTCGATCTCGTGCATGACGCAGTGCAAAAGGAAGTGTGAATATTGCACCACCAAGATTTCGCCAAAAAATCAGTGTCAGAATTGGCATACCGCTTAGTGCAATGAGTGGTCCTGATGTGCCGATTCCAATCACTCCAATGCTTAATCGGATCAAATCTGGTTTAGCGGGAATAGCCGTGTGATGATCTCTACTTAATGATTGGCCTGCACTCATGGGACAAAGGTACCCTTAACCTATGAGCAGCAATCTCCTAAACCGAGTATTTCTCGCCCGTCTTGCAGGAACCGCGGTCTTTGATCCAAATGGTGATCCAGTAGGAAAGGTGCGAGATGCTGTCGCGACCCTTAGAACAAATAATGAACCACCAAGAATTCTGGGTTTAGTTGTTGAGGTTCCACTTCGCAGACGCATTTTTGTTCCAATAACACGAGTTACTTCAATTGAAAATGGAGCCGTTGTTATCACGGGGTTACTTAACATGCGACGCTTTGATACACGGGCCGGTGAAGTTCTTGTGCTTGGGGAAATGCTTGATCGATCCATCACATTAATTGAAACTAATGAGGCAGTTGTGGTTGAAGACATGGCTATGGAACAAACGCCTTCTGGTGATTGGCTAATCAAGCGAGTTCACATTATGCGTCGAGGTCGGGGTTTGCGCCGTAAAGGTGCAACATCAACTGTTGCTTGGGAAGAAGTGACAGGTTTTGCATTTCCTGAACAAAATCAAGGTGTTGTTAATTTACTTTCAACTCTTGCCAATCTGCGTGCAGCTGATTTAGCTGCAGTACTTCAGGAGCTAGCACCAAAGCGTCGTATTGAAGTTGCAAGTGGTTTAAATGATGAACGCCTTGCAGATGTACTAGAAGAGATGGATGAAACCGATCGTGTCTCTTTGTTGGCAGAGTTAGAAGGTGAAAGAGCAGCTGATGTTCTAGGTGAAATGGATCCAGATGATGCTGCGGATTTACTACGCGAAATTGGAGAAGAGCGAGCAAATGCACTTCTTGAATTGATGGAGCCAGAGGATGCAGAAGATGTTTTGCGTCTTATGACGTATGAGGATTATTCCGCCGGTGGCATGATGACTACCGAGCCAATTGTTTTGACTGCTGACTCAACGGTTGCAGATGCCTTGGCCTCAGTGCGACAAAAGGAGATATCTCCAGCACTTGCTTCTCAGATTTATATCTGTCGCCAACCAACTGAAACACCAACTGGTCGTTTTATTGGAGTTGTGCACTACCAAAGATTGCTGCGTGAACCACCTGCAACCCTTCTGGGTGCAATTGTTGACCATGATTCAAAGGGGATTAATCCTGATGCTTCATTGCATGAAGTCTCTTCGCACCTTGCAAGTTACAACATGCTCTCTTTGCCAGTTGTAGACTCAAATGAAAGATTACTTGGAGTGGTAACAGTTGATGATGTGCTCGATCACTTATTGCCAGAGAACTGGCGCCATGACCATCGCGAAAAAACACCCATCACACTCACATCAGAGAGCCTTTAAGGAGGAGGAGAAATGGCACGCAACTATGGTTTAGATACTCCTCGCCAAACACGACGCTCACTTCGACCACACATTGATAGCGAAGCATTCGGCCGTTTATCAGAGAGATTTGCACGATCCCTGGGTACCGCCCGTTTCCTTGTTTACATAACGATCTTTGTAAGCACGTGGGTGATTTGGAACTTCACTGCGCCGGTGGATCTGCGCTTTGATGAGTTTCCATTTATCTTTCTTACACTGATTTTGTCTCTCCAAGCATCATATGCAGCGCCGCTGATCCTGCTTGCCCAAAATCGTCAAGCAGATAGAGATCGTATACAAATCAACGAAGATCGCGAACAAAATGAACGCTCAATTGCAGATACAGAATATCTGACTCGTGAACTTGCATCATTGCGTAATGCTCTAGGTGAAGTTGCAACCCGTGATTTTATGCGAAGTGAACTTTCTGATTTAGCAGAAGAGATCTCCAAAGATTTACGTCGAGACTCCCAATCGGACTCCCAGTAAAGACTTACTTCGTTTCATTAACTTCTCTGCAATCTCTGTAATCGCCTTTGCTGCCTCTGAATCTGGTTGTTCGTTAACAATGGGAGATCCATCATCTCCACCTGTTCGCAGAAGCGGGCTAAATGGGATTTTTCCAAGAAGTGGAACATCTGATCCAACTAATTGAGAAAGGCGCCGGGAAGTTTCTTCTCCCCCACCTTCTCCAAATAATGAAATTGATTCATTACAAGTAGGACATCCAAATGCAGACATGTTTTCTATGACGCCAATAACCTGCTGGTGGATTTGATGAGCAATTCGTCCAGCCCGCTCTGCAACCTCTGCAGCTGCAATTTGTGGAGTTGTAACGACCAGTATTTCTGAGTTCGGAATTAGTTGGCCCAGTGAGATTGCAAGGTCACCTGTTCCTGGTGGAAGATCAATAAGTAAAAGATCTAGATCGCCCCAATAGGCATCTGATAAGAGTTGTTCTAAAACACGGTGCAACAAAGGACCACGATATGCAACAGGATCAGATCGCTCCGGTTTAAACATTTCCATTGAAACAGTTTTGACTCCATAAGATTCCAATGGAATAAACATTTGATCAATGGCTGTTGGACGCTTCCCCATTAAACCCATAAGTCGCGGAATCGAGTGACCATAGACGTCTGCATCTAATATTCCAACGCTTAAACCTTTTTTTGCCGCCGCTACTGCAAGATTTGCCGTGACTGAGGATTTTCCAACTCCGCCTTTTCCGGAGGCAACTCCAACAACACGAGTCAGTGAATCGGGCTGAGCAAATGGAATGAATTTTTCTCTGCCGCCGCGAACGATTTTCTTAACATTATTTCTTTGTTCCTCATTCATGACACCAAAAGACATTTCTACGTTTTTCACACCATCGACTGCGGTGACTGCATCTGTGACATCTTTGCGCAAACGATCTTGCATTGGGCACGCTGCAATTGTTAATAAAACCGTGAGAGAAACTTGTCCTTGTGATTCCTTGAGATCTTGAACCATTTCAAGTTCGGTGATTGATCGACGAAGTTCTGGATCTTGGACTCGCGATAAGGCATCTAGGACTTGATCAACAAGGCTCATAATAGATCTGGGTCGATCATTGCCTTGGATGTATTTGATTGAGCTTTAGGATTGTCTTCATCTAAAAGCTCGGAAATCTGTTTCTTCACAAAAGTTTTTGGATTCAAATCTTTCGGTTGTAGATCTTCAAAGCCAGGACCGAGGTTTTCTTTTAACTCAGATGTTGCAGAGTTTGCGAGTTCACGGATTTTTTTAACCCACTTTGCAGCCTCGCCGGCTACTTTTGGCAATCGCTCTGGGCCAACCAAAAACATGGCCAGCACCGCAAGACCAAATATCTCTCCTAGGCCAATATCAAAGAACATAGCGTTAGCCTACGGCACTTATTTCTTTGCTGCAGTCAGAGTTAAGGTCGTCGACTTACTCACGCCATCGCGCTTGTAGATCAAAGTAACCCTATCTCCAACATTTTTCGCACGAACGGCAACTATGAGCTCTTCTGCGCCATTAATTGCTTTGCCTTCAAAGGATGTAATTACATCGCCGGCACGTAATCCTGCAACTTGAGCAGGGCTTCCTGGCAAGATTGCATTTTCTGTAGTGGTTATCTTGGCACCTGCGCCAGTGAAGTTCATATCTAAAGTAACGCCGATAACTGGATATGTTGCAACACCATTTTCAGTAAGTTGCTGAGCGGTTTTACGAGCTTGATTAATTGGTATTGCAAAACCTAGGCCGATGGAACCAATCTGTGAATTAATCCCCAGCGATGCGATGGCTGAATTAACACCAATTACCGCACCAGTTGCATCCACAAGTGGACCGCCAGAATTTCCTGGATTAATAGCAGCATCGGTTTGAAGTGCATTGATGTAAGAGCTTTCGGTATTTGCATCACCGGCAGTTACTGCACGATCTTTTGCACTGATAATTCCAGTTGTTACAGTGCCTGATAATCCAAGTGGTGAGCCAATTGCAATAACTGAATCTCCCACTGCAATTTTGTCGCTATCACCAAACTGGAGCGCCTTTAATCCCGAAGCCCTAATTTTTAGAACTGCTAAGTCATACGGTGCATCGCGACCAATAACTTCTGCTCTATAAACTGCGCCATCGTTGAGAGTGACACGAATTGTTCCAGAAGTACGTGCTGCCCCGTCGATTACATGGTTATTTGTCAGAATAAATCCATCACTATCAATTACAAATCCTGATCCAGTGCCACCACCAATTACTGATGAGGTACTAATTGAAACTACAGATGGCAAAACTCTTTGGGCTATTCCTGCCACAGAATCTGGAGCACGCTCAATAACGCTATTAGAAGTAACTAAATTAGCCCCATTAAATATCGAGGCTCCAGTTGCCGTCACTCCCAAGAAGCCTCCAACACTTCCAGCAAGTAGAGCAATTAAAACAATGTTGCCCCTGGCTGGTTTCTGTGTTGCCTGCCACCATGGGGCGGGCGGTAGATTTTTCTTGCGTGGAAAGATCATTGGCTTAGTTTGCTACAACTTCGTCGCAAGTAATAATCCGTCGCCGACTGGAAGCATAGAACTGACCCAATGCTCTGTGTCATTCTTAATGATTTTCCCAGCATCACGAAGGGCAACGGTGCGCGGGTCGCGCTGGGCAGCATCAGGAGTTTTGCCACCGCCAAAATAGTTATCGATTACTAAAACTCCACCACTTCTTAAAATTCTTAAACTCTCACCAATGACAAAACTGAGATCTTCTGGGTTGTGTCGAAGAACCACCATGTCATATGCAGTATCAGTTAACTTTGAAATAACATCAATAACAGAGTTTGTAATTAGTCGGACTCGGTTTTGTGCGATATCGGCCTCAGCAAAAGCAAGTTTGGCAATCTGTGTATGTTCCATCTCATCATCTATGGATGTAAGAGTTCCTGTCGAACGCATTCCATCTAGTATCCATAAGCTTCCGACACCAGATCCTGTACCTACTTCCACAACAGATTGAGCCTGCAGAGAGAAGGCAAGAAATCTTAAAAACGCACCCGCGCCTGGAGTTGAATCATTTACGCCAAGTTCTAAACCGCGAGCACGAGCTTGGGATTTAAAGTAATCCTCTGAAATAAAGTTTTCAGAAAAAGAATGTGGGTCTATGCGAATCATAAGGAAGTTATCCATTGGGTGAGAAGTCGAACACCAAAACCTGTTCCGCCTTTTGAGTTTTCACCTGCATCTACTTCACTGCGTGCAGTACCGGCAATATCTAAATGTAACCAACGTCGATCACCGGCAAAATGCTCAAGAAACAAAGCAGCTGTTACAGATCCAGCAGAGAAATCGCCTTTATCGGCAGTGTGATTTAAATCTGCGATGTCACTTTCCAACGCTACCTTGTAGTCATCAACTAATGGCATCCGCCAAACACGATCGCCGGATATCTCACCAGCTTTTACAAACTCATCAGCTAGTTGGTCATCTCGTGTGTACATCGCTGCGTACTGTCGTCCTAAACCAAGAGTTGCAGCACCGGTCAATGTTGCAATATCAACTAAATAATCTGGATCTAAGGTGGAATCTGCGAACGCAAGTCCATCAGCCAAAACTAAACGACCTTCGGCATCTGTATTTAGAACTTCGACAGTAGTTCCACCGTAATGCTTTATGACATCACTAGGACGTTGGGCAGTACCAGAAAATGAATTCTCTGCCATCATCATTAAAGCTGTAACTTTCACCATCGGCTGTAAATCTACTAAAGCCGTCATTGTTGCAAGAACTGCAGCAGATCCTGCCATGTCAGATTTCATCGCCATCATTGTGTCGTATGGGCGCTTGAGCGAGATTCCGCCGGTATCAAAAGTAATTCCTTTTCCAACTAAAACAACATGAGGCAGTGCGCGAACAGATTTGACTGCACGTTTGGGAGAATAAGAAATCTGAATCATTCGTGGACCAGGTTTTGGAGATGAGCCACCCACGGCTCGAAGGCCACCAAACTCCTTTAACTGTGAGCCAGAAAGTATCTGAACTTTTAATCCAGTTCCTTGTGCAAATTCTTCTACCTGTTTTGCCATCCATGCTGGATTTTTAATATTTGCTGGCGTATGAATCAAATCGCGAGCGCGACAGACTGCCTTTGCAATCACAGATGCAGTTTCAATAGTCTTTTTATTGTGAGTAGCTATTTGAATTGTTGGAGTTTCGTCTTTCTTGCCAGTCTTCATATTCCATATCCATGCACCAAGTGTCATGGAGATTGCATGGTCTTTTTCCTGCGAGATTGTTGAATACACAGTTGTATTTTTGCCTCGGACTTTGCGACCTATTGCAGCTCCGGCAGATCTCAATGAAGCAGCGCTTTGATCGCCAAGACTGACTAGAAAAATTCGCTCCGTCTTTGCATCGGCTGCTCCAACGGGGATTTCAAATAGCTCACCCGCTTTTCCAGTCGGGGCAAAGAAAACCAATTGCTCACTAAAGTTGACCTGAAAATGTTGTTCTAACTCAGAAATGAGCGAGCCGATAAATTCAAATTCACCATCGGCATTTTTAGAGTATCCAACTGAAATTGAGTCAGCACGGACAGCGATATTGATGTCAATTGAGGATGCGACGGGTAGTGCGGACATGATTACCAAAGGCTATCGCTTTGGAATCAGTTTTACTTCTTAACTAGACCTACTGCCGCGTGTAATGCTGCGCTTAAATTGTTGGCCTCTTCGGCATTCATTTCAACTACTAGGCGGCCGCCACCTTCAAGTGGAATTCGCATGACTAGGGAACGAGCCTCTTTAGTAACCTCCATTGGACCATCGCCTGTGCGGGGTTTCATGGCTGCCATGTGTTACTCCTCTTAAAGATCTTGAGTGGATCACGTTCGCGGTGCTAGTTGCGGAGGTTAAGTATCTCGCACATTCGGCATTAGTAGAAATCGAGGCCTACATACCCATGATTGTCAGTAATCGAGCCTTGCCCTGCTCAATAATGGCTTTAACTGAGCGCTCAGGCGCCCCAAGGATCTGAGCAATTTCACCTGTGGACATAGAGCGCAAATAATGCATCGTCAAAATGATTCGCTCTTCTTCAGGCAAGCCAGCAATAGCATCCGAAAGGCTTTGGGATGAAGGGCTCATAAGCCTAGGTTACTAAACTGCTTGGAGTTGTCGGCGAAAAGCCATGAGCGAGATTCTCACTCCCGCATAAAGACCAGGCGCAATCAATAAAAAGATTGCCCGTGGGGCCTGGATCTCTTCTGACCAATCAAATCGAGTGGTGAAGGCATCGATTTGAGTCAATTCAAATCTACCCGTGCCTTTAATTATTCGACCTGTATGAAGCACATCGCAAACATTTGGTGGCTGCCATGCAGTCACAGTCATGTGATCCATTAGACCTAATTTTCCAATTCCTGTAAAAGCTGCGATTGAAGTTCCGACTCCCTCACGAATTTTTGAAGTAACTTCAACTTTCGTAAG
>JBIIGW010000073.1:0-4909 GCA_044236295.1 Candidatus Planktophila sp. | reverse complement strand
GGAGCTAAGGGGATTTGAACCCCTGACCCCCTGCATGCCATGCAGGTGCGCTACCAGCTGCGCTATAGCCCCTTATTTCTAGAATGTAGGTTTTCTAGATTTCTAACAAGTGCTGACCTTACCGCATCTGCGCTCGCGAATTTATGCAGGAGTAGCGCCGCTTTCTTCGCCAAAAACGGGTTCTGGAATAGATCCTGCATTATGTTCAACTAAATGCCATTGACGTGGATTGCGTTCTAGAACTGACCACGATGCATTTGATAGCCCGCCGATTACTCCCCAATGAGACATTGGAAGTTGAAGTAAAGATCCTAAAATGCATCGAGCTGTTCCACCATGAGTTGTAACAACTAGAACTTGATCAGTTTTGTCAGCTAAAGCTTTTGTAATCGCACGAATTGCACGGGCTGCGACTTCACTTCTTCGTTCACCGGTTGTTCCGGCAGGGTTATCTTCGCCATCAATCCATCGAATGAAATTCTGCAGATCCTCCGCGCGATTTTCTGCTCCAGTTTTACCCTCCCAATTGCCGCCGTTTGTTTCGCGTAGATCAACATCAATCTCTACTTTTAATCCAGTTAAATTCGCAAGGGCTTGGGCCGTATCTTTTGCTCGTCCTAGATCACTTGAAATAATTGCAGTTGGATTCATTCCAGCCAAAATCTGTGCTGCATGCTTTGCTTGAAATCTTCCAACTTCATTTAAATCAATATCAGAGTGGCCTTGGAAACGGTTAACAACGTTCCAATCAGTTTGACCATGGCGCCACAAAACAACGCGATTACCTGCCATGGGCGGCTGCATTCTTTACGGCTTCTAGTTCAATACGAGGACAGTCATTCCATAAACGATCGAGCATGTAGTACTTACGCAGTTCTGCGCTTTGAACATGTACAACTAAATCTGAATAATCAAGAAGGATCCATTCGGCTCCATGCTCACGGCGCAATGGCTTGTCACCGATTGCTGCAAGCTGTCGTTCGACTTCATCTGCAATTGCATCAACTTGAGCTTCATTATTTCCAGTGGCTATGAGAAAAACCTCACTTAGAACTAACTGTTCAGATAGGTCTAATGCAATTACATCAACTGCGATTTTGTCGATTGCAGCTTGGGCAGCGACCTGAGTGATTTCGAAAGTTCTTTTACTTATAGTCATAAAGGTTATTCTCTCGTATAAATGTAGCGACCGATGACGAAACATCTGCGCTATTGCCTTTACGAATAGAGGTGGCAGCAACATCAATTGCTCCAATATCAGCGCCATCGCCAGAAAAACCAGGCCTTTTAATCACTAAGAACTCAACTAACGCCTTGAGATCATCGATTCGATGCCACTGATCCAGTTTTTCTGCTGCATCTTGTCCAATAATCAGAACAATGTCATCTTCTGGATAACTCTGTTTGATTGCTTCAACTGTATCTATTGCATAACTTGGTCCCGTGCGAAGAATCTCAATGGGATTAACACTGACCTTTACAGCAACATCTGGCTGTAAATCTTTTAACGCCAGCTGACACATCTGCCTTCTATCGGCAGGTGATGCAACTGGTGAATCTTTGCGCAAGAGAGGTTGTCCTGCCGGAACAATAAGAATTTGATCAACTAAATTGTTTTTAATGACTTGAGTAACAACATGTAAATGACCCACATGAATTGGGTCAAATGTTCCCCCGTAAATACCTATTCGGGCCAAGGCGTTATCTGTCTAAGCGAAGGACTAAATATAGAAGTACTGAAAAAATCCCAAAAGTAATAATCCCAAAAGTTAAGGGAGATGCGGGAAGTTCGCGTGTAATTTCGCTAGCAAGATTTATCATGCGTACATACTACTACTTGCCACCGGCAGATCTACCTGAAGTTCTCGCACTAGTTCTATCAACTGCTGTGGTGCTAGTTGGAGGGTAGATCTTTAGCAAGCAACGCCTTGAACTGGTCTTCATCAATAATTGCTACGCCAAGTTCCTGTGCCTTAGCTAACTTGGATCCAGGATCGGTGCCCACCAAAACATAATCAGTTTTCTTGGAAACAGATGATGAAGCTTTACCTCCATGATCGGCAATGGTTTGAGCAATGCCATCTCTTGTGAAACTATTGAGGCCACCTGTCACAACAAAAGTTAGGCCAGCTAAAGTTTGAGGAAGTTTTTGAGTTGGAGCATCAATCATTGCAACACCTGCTGCGCTCCATTTACTGATAATCACTTTATGCCAGTCAATTGAAAACCACTCAACAATAGATTCTGCAATCGTTGCTCCAACCCCATCTATTTGGGCAAGTTCAACTGTTGATGCTTTAGAAATCTTCTCCATCGATCCCAAAGAGCTAGCCAACGCTTGTGCTGCCGTTGGTCCAACGTGGCGAATAGAAAGTGCCACAAGTGTTCGCCAAAGAGGTAATTTCTTAGCCTCATCAAGTGCAGCTAAAAGCTTGTCTATGTTTGCTGCCGGTGAACCATCTTTCTTTGTGAAAAACTCTGAACCCATCAGTTTTTCATGGGTTAAATCAAAAAGATCTGATTCATCTTTAATGATCTTTGCATCAAGTAGTGCGCTGGCCGCTTCATAACCCAAAACATCAATATTTAGAGCTGCTCTAGAACCAATGTAATAGATTCTTTCTCTCAACTGTGCCGGACAACTTTGTATGTTTGGACAGCGAATATCTACGTCACCTTCTGTCATTGCGCGCAATTTGGTTGAACACTCCGGACAGTGCGTAGGCATGACAAAAGCTTTTTCTTTACCTGTTCGTCGATCAATTACAGGTCCTAATACTTCAGGGATTACATCGCCGGCTTTTCTAATGACAACAACATCACCAATCAGTACGCCTTTACGGACGATCTCCTCACTATTGTGAAGAGTTGCATGAGTAATTGTTGACCCGGCAACTTTTACAGGCTCCATAAATGCAAATGGTGTTACACGTCCAGTTCGTCCAATACTTACCTTAATGTCTAGCAGTTTGGTCGTAACCTCTTCTGGTGGATACTTAAAGGCGATGGCCCACTTTGGCGCCCTTGATGTGTAACCAATTTTCTCTTGCTCCATCAGTGAATCAACTTTGATGACAACACCATCTATCTCATGTTCAACGTCATGGCGATGTTGGGAATAGTAATCGATGAACTTTTCTACTTCTTTTCGAGTTGATACAACAGAAAATCGAGAACTTGTCGGTAGGCCAAGTTTTTTGAGTACTTCGTAGGCCTGACTCTGCGAATCAAAATTAATGCCCTCGCACGCACCGACTCCATGGACAACTACTGACAAGGGCCTAGATGCACTAATGCGTGGATCTTTTTGGCGCAAAGAACCAGCAGCACCATTTCGTGGATTAGCAAAAACTGATTTGCCTGACTCCTCTAAAGATTCATTGAGTTCGTGAAAGGCTGCAAGTGGGAAAAAGACTTCGCCGCGGATTTCAATCAGAGAGGGAAAATTCTCACCTTCTAGTGCATGTGGCAGATTCTTAATAGTTTTGACGTTGAGAGTTACATCTTCTCCAGTAACTCCATTGCCTCGTGTTAAACCTCGGACAAGTTGGCCGTTTTCATAGGTTAGATTAATAGCCAATCCATCAACTTTTACTTCACAAAGATATTGTGGTTTTGGGACTTCTTTTTCAATGCGATCAAACCATGCCGACAACTCTTCTAAATCAAAGGCATTATCAAGACTCATCATCTTTTCAATGTGATCGCGCTGTTCAAACTGAGTAGAAAAGCCTCCTCCAATATGTAGCGTAGGAGAATCGGCTTGTCGTAGCTCGGGGTTCTTATCTTCGAGAGCTTGCAGTTGTCTTAGTAGCTCATCAAACTGGGCATCAGAGATAGTTGGTTGATCTAAAACATAGTATTTAAATTGGTGGTCTCGAATTTCATTGATTAACTCTGTGATTTGGTGGCGGGCTTTGCTTGTCATAGAGTTATTTCAACAATCACTCAGTCTGACAAATCGTTGCAGAACCAACTACACGATCTCCGTCATAGATAACCATTGCTTGTCCTGTTGCTAAGCCAAGAAGCGGCTGCTTTAACTCTGCGACAAGTAATGTTCCATCAAAATAATATGTACACGGCAAAGCTGCGCCGTGCGCCCTTACTTGAACAAAACCCTCTTGCGCCGTGCCACTTACTTGAGGTCCACACCAAACTGGACGTTCACCTCGCATTGTTGTAATAGCCAAATCTTCGCGTGGTCCTACAACAACTGTGTTACTGACTGGTTCAATTTTTAAAACAAACCTGGGAGATCCATCTGAGGTCGGGACCGTCAGTCCTAAACCTTTGCGCTGGCCGATTGTGTATGTGTACGCACCTTTATGTTCGCCAATTTTGTTGCCATCTTGATCAACAATTGGTCCAGTTTCACTTCCCAATCGATCGCGTAACCACCCGGCGTTATCTCCTGAAGGAACAAAGCAAATGTCATGGCTATCTGGTTTTTGTGCAACTGCTAATCCGCGAGCTTCTGCTTCTTTACGAATATCAACTTTGGTCGTATCACCCAGTGGAAATATTGCACCAGCAATCTGCTCAACTGTTAACACTGAAAGCACATATGACTGATCTTTTGAATGATCAACCGCCCGATGAAGAGTCTTTCCGTTTTCGCTGATTTGAGTTCTTGCATAGTGGCCAGTTACAACACCATCAAATCCCATTGAGCGGGCACGATCTAGCACTGCTGCAAACTTAATCTTTTCATTACAGCGCAGACACGGGTTAGGTGTTCTTCCTGCTGCATACTCAGAGAGAAAATCCTCCACAACGCCGTCATGAAACTCTTCGGCCATGTCCCAAATGTAGAAAGGGATACCAATGACATCTGCAGCTCTTCGCGCATCATGTGAGTCTTCAATTGTGCAACAGCCGCGGGCTCCTGATCTATATTTTTGTGGAT
>JBIIGW010000072.1:0-4917 GCA_044236295.1 Candidatus Planktophila sp. | reverse complement strand
GAACGAATCTTTGGATCATTTGCACCATGACATTGCTTGGAGCGGCGCAGATCCGCGAACTTGCTGCTCAATTAGACCTAAAGCCTTCTAAGTCCCTTGGACAAAACTTTGTTATTGATTCAAATGTCTGTAGCAAAATTGTTCGAACCGCTGGTGTTACACCAGATGATATTGCCTTAGAAATTGGCCCAGGTCTTGGTTCGCTGACTCTGGCGATTCTTGATATTGCTAAAGAAGTTATTGCTGTTGAAATTGATTCAAGACTTGCCGAACAACTACCAATAACCGTTGCACAGTACTTTGACCATCCAGAAAATCTGACAGTTCTTAATCAGGATGCCCTCAAAATATCTGAGCTGCCCGGGCAACCAACTGTGTTAGTTGCAAATTTGCCCTATAACGTTTCAGTGCCTGTGCTCCTACATTTACTAGAAAGATTCCCAACGATCAGATCTGGTGTTGTTATGGTTCAAGCAGAGGTGGCTGATCGACTTGCTGCAAAACCAGGTGGGAAAGAGTATGGAATTCCAAGCGTTAAAGCTGCATGGTGGGCAGATGTGAAAAATGTTGGAACAGTTTCTCGATCTATTTTCTGGCCTGCACCAAATGTTGATTCAAAGTTAGTCGGGTTTACCAGGCGCCCCACACCCGGTGATGATCAGATGCGGGTTAAAGTTTTTACAATAATTGATAATGCATTTGCTCAACGTCGAAAGATGTTGAGATCGGCTCTTTCAGGCTTATATGGATCATCATCGGCGGCAGAGCAGATATTGATTAAGGCTGGCATCGATCCCACACTTCGCGGAGAGGCCTTAGAGATTGAAGGTTTTTGTAAGATCGCAGCCGTTGCACCTGACATTTTCTAGTTGCAGTTATAGGGTCGCATCATGCCAGTCAAAAGTGTGACCGTTCGCGTTCCTGCAAAGGTCAACCTACAACTTTCAGTTGGACCCAAAGAGGCCGACGGCTATCACAATTTAGTGTCAGTTTTTCAAGCAATCTCTATCTTTGATGACATCACAATTAAATTAGGAGAGCCTGGTTCTGGTCTGACAATTAGCGTTACTGGTGATCAAACCCATGGTGTTCCGGCAGATGCTAATAATCTTGCAGCAAAAGCTGTGTCACTAATCTCAAAAGAATATGACCTAACAGTTGATGCACACATTGAAATTAAGAAATCCATTCCTGTTGCTGGCGGAATGGCAGGTGGCAGCGCAGATGCTGCAGGAACAATCATTGGGATTGATTATTTGTATTCACTTGACATGACGCGCGAAGAAATGATTGAGATCGCAGCAAAAATTGGAAGCGATGTTCCATTCATGTTAAGTGGAGGAACAGCAATTGGTACTGGCCACGGGGATCAATTAACTGCCGCCCTTTCTCGCGGTACATATCACTGGGTGTTAGCAGTTTCCACCGTTGGTCTATCAACGCCAGCTGTTTATGCAGAGTGTGATCGCTTGCGCGGAGAACTGGAGATTGTTGAACCGCAAACTAATGAAGCATTAATGCAATCACTACTTGCTGCCGATGCATCCGGTGTTGGCGCAGCGTTAGTAAATGATTTACAACTGGCTGCATGTTCACTGCGCCCTGCGATTCGTTTGGTATTAGATGTTGGTCAGGAATATGGGGCGTTAGGTGCAATAGTTTCTGGTTCTGGGCCAACGGTTGCCTTTTTAGTAGAAGATCAAGATTCTGGGTTGGATCTTGCAGTGGCCTTAACCTCAAGCGGAGTAGTTGGAAGCGTTGTTCAGGCTTATGGGCCAGTTGCTGGGGCAAAGGTAATTTCAACAAATTAATTGCACCCGTTGGTTTGGTACAAATCCAGTTATGAGGGAGAATACGGGTTCCGCCATTGTGTAGTGGCTAGCACATGGGCCTTTGAAGCCCAGGGTCCAGGATCGATACCTGGTGGCGGAGCGATAAGCGAAGCAAAAGCAGATGGCGGAGCGATAAGCGAAGCAAAACCAGATGGCGGAGCTGCTACCAATCCCCTCGAGATAGACTTCATACATGGCCTTAGAGACCGTGATCATTCTTGCAGCGGGTGAAGGCACGCGCATGAAGTCATCGCTTCCTAAAGTTTTGCACACTGTTGCAGGCCGCTCACTTCTTGGACATGTGATCCACGCCGTTAATCAATTACAACCATCTGAGGTTCGAGTGGTTGTAGGGGCAGGACGCGAAGAAGTAACTGCTCATCTTGCACAGATTGCTCCAAAAGCCACAACTGTTTTTCAGGAAACTCGCGGTGGAACGGGTCATGCAGCCCAGTTAGCGCTCGCAGGTAAATCAACTAAAGGAACTGTTTTAATTCTTGCTGGCGATACTCCGCTACTAACTGCAGATTCACTGAAGCAGTTTGTAGATATGCACTCACAAGGAAAATTTGCAGCATCAGTTTTAACTGCCGAACACTCAGACCCAACAGGCTACGGTCGAATAGTTCGTGATGATAAAGACGAACTACTGCGAATTGTTGAAGAAAAAGATGCCAGCGACAATGAGAAGTTTATTTTCGAGATCAATAGCGGGGTCTATGCATTTGATGGAGAAAAACTCGGATCTGCGCTTGGCAAGTTGACTAGTTCTAACGCCCAAGGCGAGCTCTATTTAACTGATGTAATTGGAATACTTAAGTCAGCCGGTGAATCGGTTGCCGCCATAGTAATTGATGATTTCACCGAAACGCTAGGCGTTAATGACCGTGTTCAACTGGCAGAGTCAACAGCCATGATTCGAGATCGAATTAATGAGCAGTGGATGCGCTCTGGTGTAACAATCATTGATCCAACAACTACATGGATAGATTCAACAGTTGAACTTGCACAAGATGTCGTTCTTCATCCAGGAACCGCGTTATTTGGGAAAACTACTGTTGCATCAGGCGCGGTCATAGGACCTCGATCAACGTTAACTGATTGCGAAGTAAAAGCTGGCGCTCAGGTTTTGGAGTCAATTGCAGTAGAGACGATCATTGGTGAAGGCGCAACTGTTGGTCCATTTACATATTTGAGAACTGGAACCCAGTTAGGTGATTTAAGTAAAGCAGGAGCTTTTGTTGAGATGAAAAAAGCTTCTCTAGGAACAGGTTCAAAGGTGCCACATCTGTCGTATGTCGGCGATGCAACAATTGGTGATGGCAGCAACATTGGCGCAGCAACAATTTTTGTTAACTACGATGGTGTTGAAAAGCACCACACAACAGTTGGCGATCATGTTCGTATCGGTAGCGACACAATGCTTGTGGCCCCAGTAACAATCGGAGATGGTGCCTATACCGCCGCTGGTTCTGTAATTACAGAAGATGTTCCCGCGGGCGCGATTGGAATTAGCCGACCAGAACAGTCAAATGTATTAGATTGGGTTCTGCGCAAGCGCAAGGGAAGCAAATCAGCTCAAGCCGCCGAAGCAAGTTCTGATAAAAAGAAGAAGTAAGAAAGGGCAGATTGATGAGCGAAATCCGATTAACGTCCGAAAAGAAATTACGTCTCTTTGCCGGCCGCGGATTTCCAGAGTTAGCCGATGAGGTTGCTGCCGAACTCGGCATACCCCTCACACCAACTTCTGCTTATGACTTTGCAAACGGCGAAATCTTTGTTCGCTTCGAAGAATCTGTTCGCGGTTGTGACGCGTTTGTAATTCAAAGTCACACAACTCCAGTGAATAAACAGATTATGGAGCAGTTGATTATGGTTGATGCACTCAAGCGTGCATCTGCTAAGCGAATCACTGTCGTTGCACCTTTTTATGGATATGCCAGACAGGATAAGAAAAGTCGAGGACGCGAACCAATTACAGCTCGCTTAATGGCAGATCTTTTTAAAACCGCGGGTGCTGATCGTTTAATGACAGTAGATCTTCATACATCTCAGATTCAAGGATTTTTTGATGGTCCTGTTGATCATCTCTTTGCACTTCCAATGCTTGCAAACTATGTAGGCAGTAAAGTTGATCGATCACGATTGACAATTGTTTCACCAGACTCTGGCCGTGTTCGTGTGGCTGAGCGTTGGTCTGATCTACTTGGTGGCTGCCCAATCGCCTTTATTCACAAGACTCGTGATCCGCGTATTCCAAATGAAGCAACTGTAGGTCGCGTTGTTGGTGATGTTCAGGGTCAAACATGTGTAGTTATTGATGACATGATCGATACAGCTGGCACAATCACAAAGGCTGTAGATGCATTGTTTGAAGCAGGAGCAAAAGATGTAATTGTTGCAGCAACCCACGCAGTCTTTAGCGGCGCTGCAGTTGACCGACTAAAGAACTCTCGTGCATCAGAAGTTGTTATTACAAATACTTTGCCGGTTTCAGAAGATCAAAAGTTTGATAACTTAACCGTGCTTTCCATTGCACCACTCTTGGCTCGCGCTATTCGCGAAGTCTTCGAAGATGGATCGGTCACAAGTCTTTTCGACGGTCATTCGTAACATCTGAAATCTCTTGCTGGCCACCCCGCATGCTGGCCTGCCCAACCTACATTTCTGCCCAATCCAGATTGATTTGCCTAATGAGAGGTGGCGAAGATACTGTTTGCCCTGTTCCGGCGAGGGTAGCGAATAGCTTTCCGTGATCGACGGGTAAGAGATTTTTCTCCTGCTGGAACTTTGTGTTTAAACCGAAGTAACCGGAGTAATGAGGAGAAGTAGAAATGGCAGAAATTAAAATCACTGGCACCACACGTACCGAATTTGGTAAGGGTGCATCACGTCGCGCACGTCGCGATGGATTAGTTCCTGCAGTTATCTACGGTCACGGTGAAAAGCCACGACACATAACCTTGCCAGCAAGAGAGATTGGTGTTGCCCTAAAGCAGGCAAACGTACTTCTTGATATTTCTATTGATGGAAAGAATGAACTTACTCTTCCAAAAGCTATCGTGCGCGATCCACTGAAGCAGAT
>JBIIGW010000071.1:0-4960 GCA_044236295.1 Candidatus Planktophila sp. | reverse complement strand
CACGCAGTACTTACGTTCAAGTTAGGTTCCAGTTTGATCAGAACTGGCGCAATTTCCATCAATGAGAGGGCTCAGGTAACCTGTGCCCCTCAACAATTTATAAAGGAGCACGACCATGGCAAGCAAGAGTTCGGACGTTCGTCCAAAGATCACCATGGCCTGCGTTGATTGCAAAGAACGCAATTACATTACAAAGAAGAACCGACGCAACGATCCAGACCGTATGGAACTTAAGAAGTTCTGTCCACGTTGCAAGCTTTCAACTCTTCACCGCGAAACTCGCTAATGCCAAACCCCGATTCGCTCGGGAGCACTTCGCAGGTTCCAGATTCAGTTCAACAAATTGCTCAGTTGCGTTTTGGTGCGCGCGCTGCAAAAGATTACGCCCTCGCCGATAAATACCGCGATCAACTTTTGCGAGAAGGTTACGAAGTCGTAGATGTTGAAGGTGGTTTTGAACTACACCCAAAAAAGCCTTACATCACTCTGGCATATCCACGAGATATTCGTCCTATCAATTTAGAAAAAAAGATTACGGTCTGCTTGATTGTAGATGGGTTCACCGATGATGCCGTAGAGACAGTTAATGCAATTAAAGAAAACAGCGATTGCGGAATTGCAATTATTGCTATTGGAGATGCCGGACGATTACCTGAGGTAATGGATAAACGGACATATTTAATCGCAGTAAACCCTGGCGCGGCTTGGGGAGATTGCGCAAATGTCTTTTTGGAAAAAGTCCAGAGCACCTATGTCGTGATTATGGATCCATCTACGCGTTTCACAGGTGATGCGATAAATCCAATAGTTGCAGAACTTGATAAGGGCGAATATGTCTGCGTTGGATGGCGCGGTGGATTAGTAAATATCGACGATCAATGGCGAAGCGTCGATGACAAAGGCGACGGTGAAGTCGATGTTTTGTTCTCATACTTCATGGCCTTTAATCGTTCGGCAATGATTGAAGTTGGTGGATTTAATCCACGCGCTCTCTACTATCGAAATGCCGATATGGAGTACTCACTCAAGATTCGCCAAGCAGGTGGCAAGCTTTTGCAGATGCAACTTCCTTTAGAGCAAGCCCGACACCATGGCTACCACGATGTTGATCCAGAGTTTCGTGAGATTCAATCAAAGAAGAATTACGATCGTATTTTGGATAAGTACAGAGGCAAAACCGCAATTTTGTCCCCGCGCAGGTAACCTTGCTTTATGAGTGATCTATCCAAATACACCAGTTTGCGTGTGGGTGGTCCTGCAAAGAAAATCATTCACGTCTCTAGTGAAAAAGAGATTATTGATGCAATAGAACAATCAGAGGGCTCTCCTATTTTGATATTAGGCGGAGGCACCAATGTTTTGATTGCAGATAGTGGTTTTGATGGAACCGTTATTCATATTTCTAATGATTCAATCCAGTCAGAAGTAGATGCATGCAGTGGTGCAACATTGACTATCGGTGCTGGCCAAGATTGGGATCAATTAGTTCAAATAAGCATCAAACGTGGCCTAGCTGGCTTGGAGACATTAAGTGGAATTCCGGGAACTGTTGGAGCAGCCCCCATCCAAAACATTGGAGCTTACGGTCATGAAGTCTCAGAGTTCATAACACGGGTAAGAACGTATGATCGAGAAGATAAACAAGTTAAGACATTTACTCACAGTCAGTGTGAATTTTCATATAGAAGCTCTCACTTTAAACAACATCCTGGGCGCTATGTAATTCTTGATGTTGCTTTTCAACTACGACAAGGTCAGTTCAGTGATCCCATCACATACGTTGAGCTCTCTAAAAAACTTGGAATCCAACCTGGAGAAAAAGCCGATGTAATTGCAACGCGCAAAGCAGTTTTGGAACTTCGCTCAAGCAAAGGGATGCTCATTAGCAACGAGGATCCTGATTCCTGGTCTGCTGGTTCATTTTTTACTAATCCAATCATTTCCCAACAGATGGCAGATGGATTACCTAACGCTGCACCAAAGTGGCCTTTAAATGATGGTCGAGTCAAAATTTCTGCAGCTTGGTTAATTGAAAACTCTGGAATACAAAAAGGTGAAACCATCGGTGGAGCAAAAGTCTCAACCAAGCACGTGTTAGCACTTACTAACTCAGGTACGGCAACAGCATCAGATATTGCAGCCCTTGCAAAGAAAGCCCGTGATCGGGTTAAAGAGAAGTTTGGAATTACGTTAGTAGCAGAAGTAAATCTGATCGGGGTAGAGATTTAACCTTCTGTTATAAGTTTTTTTATTCGCCCAATACCTTCGATGATGTCTTCATCGCTTGTGGCATAAGAAAAACGTAAGTACCCAGATGGTCCAAAAGCCTCTCCAGGAACTGCAGCAACTTCTGCTTCTTCCAAAATCAAAGTTGCAAGTTCGGCAGAAGTTTTTGGAGTTTTACCGCGAATAATCCTACCGAGAACGCCCTTAACAGATGGATAAACATAGAACGCTCCAGTTGGAGTTGGGCAATCAAAACCTGGAATCTCATTGATCAAACTAACAATTAGTTTTCTGCGACGATCAAAGGCCTCACCCATTTTGTGAACAGCATCAAGGTTTCCATTAAGAGCAGCGATGGCTGCACGCTGTGAAACGTTTGCGACATTTGATGTTAAGTGTGACTGTAAATTAGTTGCAGCTTTAATGACATCTTTTGGCCCAATCATCCAACCCACGCGCCATCCGGTCATTGCATAGGTTTTTGCTACACCATTAATGATGATGCATGTATCGGCAAGTTCGGGAACTAGAACTGGAAGTGAGGGAGCGGTTGCACCGTCGTATAAAAGATGCTCGTAGATTTCATCTGTAATAACCCAAATTCCATGCTTGACCGCCCATTGACCAATTGACTTTACTTGTTCAACGGAATAGACAGAACCCGTTGGATTAGAGGGTGAGCAAAAAAGTAAAACCTTTGTCTTTGGTGTGCGAGCTGCTTCTAACTGCTCAACTGAAACTAAGTAGTTCTGTGTTTCATCAGCAAAGACTTCAACAGTTACTCCTCCAGCTAATTTCACGCACTCTGGATATGTTGTCCAATACGGAGACGGCAAAAGTACTTCATCACCTGGATCAACAATTGCGGCAAAAGCCTGATAGACAGATTGCTTTCCACCATTTGTAACTAAAACTTGATCAACAGTTACTTCGTAGTTGCTGTCACGTTTTGTTTTTGCAACGATCGCTTCACGCAGCTCTGGTAGTCCCGCGGCTGGTGTGTAGCGATGATTTGCTACAACCTTTGTCGCAGCAGCAGCTGCTTCAACGATGTAATCGGGTGTTGGGAAATCTGGTTCACCTGCACCAAAACCAATAACTGGACGACCTGCTGCTTTTAATGCTTTTGCTTTTGCATCAACTGCCAAAGTAGCTGACTCTGCAATTGCGGCGATTCGGGCTGAGATACGAGGTGTCATGCCTGCAATTCTGCCGTATTTCAGGCGCGAGTTAGACCTGAACCCCACCTTGCCTCTACACTTCGACGCTCACGAGGGTTTGCTTTTCCCTATGGTTTCGCCATGCTCTCGCGAAGGGCAGTAGCTCAATTGGCTAGAGTTGCCGTCTCCAAAGCGGCCGGTTGGGGGTTCGAGTCCCTCCTGCCCTGCACGAAGTTCTACAGCCAAAAAAGTGCGCAAGCACGAAGTGTTTTTGATCAGAGATGTATAAGAGCAAAAGAAAGGAACGACGATGAGCGATTCAGTTGAACAAGCTGCCGAGAAACTCGGTCCCTTCGCGCGCGTTGGACTTTTTTATCGTCAAGTAATTTCTGAACTCCGTAAAGTTGTTTGGCCAACCCGTAGTCAATTGACTACTTACACGGCCGTCGTACTTGTGTTTGTAACCTTTGTTATTGCAGTTGTATCCCTTATCGACCTTGTTCTTACAAGAGTTGTCTTCTGGGTATTTGGATAAGGGAAAATGATGACTGAAGAATTAAACGTAGAGGCGCAGCAGCCTGATGCATTCGAAGCTGCTCTTGCAGCTAATGCAACTGAGATTGCAACTCCAGAAGTTGAAGAGATTGTTGAGGCACCCGTTGCTTCGACTGAGCCTGAATTAGCGCTCGCATCTGATGAAGATGGCGATATTGAATCTGACGAAAACGATCCAAATGCAGAATTCCGTCGCTCACTTCGAACAGCACTCGGTGACTGGTATGTAGTTCACTCCTATGCTGGCTATGAAAAGAAAGTAAAGGGAAACCTTCAAAATAGAATTGCATCTTTAAATATGGAGGACTACATCTTCCAGATCGAAGTTCCTGAGGAAGAAGTAAAAGAGCTTAAGAACGGCCAGTTCAAGATGGTTAAGCGCAACATCTATCCAGGTTATGTTCTTGTTCGCCTTGATTTAACAGATGAGTCTTGGTCAGCAGTTCGTAACACACCAGGTGTTACTGGATTCGTTGGAAACGCACACCATCCATCACCACTAACAATGGATGAAGTAGAAAAAATTCTTGCACCACGTCCAGTTAAGAAGTCTGACAAGGATCTCATCCGCGTTGTTGACTTTGAGGTTGGCGAATCAGTAACAGTGATGGACGGTCCATTTGCAACGCTTCCTGCATCGATTTCAGAGATCATGCCAGAGCAAGCAAAACTCAAGGTTCTTGTCTCTATCTTTGGACGCGAGACACCAGTAGAGCTTTCATTCGGTCAAGTACAGAAGATTTAAAGAAAACTAAGAAGAAGAGGAAAAGAAATGGCACCAAAGAAAAAGGTAAGCGGCTTTATTAAGTTGCAGATTCAAGCTGGCGCAGCAACACCTGCACCACCAGTTGGTCCTGCGCTAGGTCAGCATGGTGTCAACATCATGGAGTTCGTGAAGGCATACAACGATGCAACTGCGTCACAAAAGGGCCAGATCATTCCAGTTGAAATTACTGTTTACGAAGATCGCTCATTTACATTTATCACCAAGACTCCTCCAGCATCACGTTTAATCTTGA
>JBIIGW010000070.1:0-4980 GCA_044236295.1 Candidatus Planktophila sp. | reverse complement strand
ACAAATAACCCATAAGAGAAAGACCGGAAGCAGTACCCGATAACAATCGGCCAACAGGGAGAGATGATTTCCCAGAAAAAAGAGGTGAGAACATGAGCGTTCTCTTCAGTGAACTATTAGTACCAGGCTGGGCAGATGAAAAGATTGGCTTAGACGCCGTAACAGGCACCTACAGCGATGGCTCTTCATTTAACTTGCCATGTCACAGTAGCGATCCAGAACTCTACTTTTCTGAGGACGAGATGGAAGTTGCCCAAGCTAAATCACTATGTGGGGGATGCCCCGTACGCGCACAGTGTTTAGAAGGCGCTTTATCTCGCCAAGAACCTGCTGGCGTTTGGGGTGGTGAACTATTTGAAGATGGTCGGATCATTGCTAAAAAGCGTAAAGCTGGTCGTCCATCACTTAAAGAAGTTGCTGCACGAGATGGCCAAGGTGAGTTAATTGAACTGACTTTGATCTCTAAGCAACGTGATGAAAGCGCTGCTTAGAGTTTTGTCGTAATCAAATATTAGCTAGCAAACATATTCAGGTTTGTAAGCGATGGCCACAAGGCAAACATAATTGAGATCGGCAGGATAAGGAAGACCACAGGAATCATCATGGAGATTTCTGCCTTTCCTGCCGCGGCCATCACGCGATTGCGTTGATTACCACGTGCTTCAACTGCGTGGCGTGATAGAACTTCAACAATTGGTGCCCCACGTAATGTTGCTGTGACAAGTGCATCAACAAATCTTCGAATCATCACTGATTTAACTCGGCGCCCCATCGAATCCAATGTCACATTAAGTGGTATACCGGTACGAACTTCAGCAACAACAATTTGAAACTCCTTAGCTAAATCAGAGTCAGAGGAATTTGCAATGCGGAGCATTGCACTCATGGGAGTTTCACCAGCTGCAATTGCTAAAGTTAACATTTCGATAATTGCTGGAAACTCTGCCTCAATAACTTCACGTCTCTTCTTTATGTCCCTGCTTAACTCTTTATCAATGGCCACAAACATAAGAGCACCAAGAAAAACCGATGCGGGTATGACAAATAAGCTGCTTTGAGAAATTAATGTAAATACAACTAACCCAAGAGCAACTGTTCCAGCGCTGTAGCCATACTGTTTGATTCTAAACATCTCGTACTCTTTTTGATTCCCTCGACCTACCTCTTCTAGTCGTGCACGCAGTTGAGACCTATCTCGGCTTTTTCGTGCCTGAGAACGGGCGATTTTTTGCGCCTGCTCTAGTGGGTCTATTACATCTCCTATAACAATCAGAAATGCAGCTGGAAAAATGAGTAAGGCAGTAAGAGTAAGAACAATGATCATCGTGAAATGCCCATAAAGACCCGCGGGGTCTGAGGTAGTCGTCCTAATCGATTCATCCAAATATAGGCGATACCAGTCATAGCAAGACCTGCGATCAAGATAACAGCTCCAGTTGTGGTCGAGTATGCAATCGCAGTACTTGGCTGAGTTGAAAGAAGTAGAAGAAGTATCCAAGGCGCCGCAGCTGAAATATGTGCAGAGCCCTTTATCCAGCCATGTTTAACCTCTATTTCTCGACGCAGTGCAAGATCTTGTCGAAGAAAATCTCCCAATGTTCTTAAAATCTGAAGTAGTTCGCTGCCACCTAACTCTTTGGATATTAGAAGAGCCTCAAATATTTGATCGCTGCCATGGTGAGAAAATTTGTGCTTTAAATCTTCAATCGCCTTAGTTAAATCCCCACTTCCGTAAAGTGCGTTTCTAAATTCAGAAAAAGCGGGACGAAGTATTTCGGGACCACGATTTGAAAGCCCTGCCAGGGATTCGGTGAGTGATAGTCCAGATTGAATGCCTGACATTAAATGGTCGATTACCTCAGGCCATGCAGAGATTAATGCTGCCTCATTAATATTTTTCTTTCCATGTACGGTTACAAATGCAATTCCTGCTGCCAAGAAACCAAAGGCTGACGCAATTACAAGTGAGCGCGTCATGATTAGTACCCCAGCAGTTGAAACGGATGCCGAAATCCCTATTCGCATTGATAATTTCACTTATGCCACCACTGACTAAGTGGAGCACCGATGGCAGCGAATTTTTCTGGGTTGGGCAAGGATCCAACCCCGCGTTGATATTGCTCTCCATCCCATTTCCATAGAGATTCGATCTCTGCGCGATCATTTTCATATCGCCCCGTAACTGCAGATAGTTCATGAATTCGACGAACACCATTTTCATCAAGCGTCGTGTGAACAATCACATCGATTGCAGATGCAACTGTAGGTGCAATGAATTTATGAGAGATGTTTTCGCCGGCAAGCAAGGGCAAGGTTTGAAGTTTAATAATTGCATCTCGAGGCGAATTAGCATGAAGTGTTCCCATACCGGGCAGACCAGAGTTGAGAGCAATAAGTAGATCAAGTGCTTCAGCTTCACGGACCTCACCAACAATTATTCGAGATGGTCGCATTCGGAGAGATTCTTTAATCAATCGGCGAAGTGGTATTTCTCCTTCACCTTGCAAGTTTGCGGTTCGAGTTTGCATCTGTACAACATCAGGCAATTGTGGTGAAAGCTCAAAAACTTCTTCAATCGTTACTACTCGCTCACTCAGCGAAATGGCGCCCGCCAATGCATTCAGGACCGTTGTCTTTCCAGATTGAGTACCACCGCAGACCAATATGTTTAATCCTGCACTAACACAGTGCGATAAGGCTGTTTCAATCTCTTGAGTCATTACCCCACGTGCAACTAAATCTTTCAACGTTAAATTACGCATGAGGTGTTTACGAATGTTTACTGCCCAGTGCTGAGCTGTTATCTCAGGAATTACTACGTGTAGACGACTCCCATCTGGCAACCGTGCATCGACAAAAGGGTGTGATAAATCTAAACGACGCCCGCTCCACATGAGAGCACGTTCGACGATATTACGGACATCATCAGTAGTAAGTAAGAGATTTGTCAGCTCACTTCGCCCATTCCTAGCTATAAATATTCGTTCTGGTGAGTTAATCCAAACTTCTTCAATAGTTGGATCACTCATAAACGGTGCTAATGCACCAAATGTGACATCGAGGTCTAATTGCATGAACAAAAGTTAGTTTAGGAAGAAAAGAAAAGTATCAAGGGCAAATTCTAGGTGGATAAGCGGGCTTATTGTGATCTAATTTTTATTCGTTAGCTCATGCTCAGTAAAGGAGAGCTTTCAAGTCGCTCCAAGATAGCTAGTTCATTCTCTTCTGCAAATGCCAAAACATGAGCAAATCTAATGTGTAATGTGTGATTGACTGTAAGTGATGTTGCATTGGCAAGTCGGCTGAGAAAGGGCTCAACATGGTCTTTTCCGCCAGGAACGATGATGACTATTTCGTTTATACCCAATCGAGCGACGCAGTCTTCCGTCCTAGTTAAAGCAGAAAGTTCATGAGAGAAATGAAGTATGTCTGCAGCCCTAACTTGTTCTGACGCTGGGTTATCAAAGACTACTTTTATTAACGCTATTTGTGATTTTTTACGTATAGATAATGCCATCTCTTTGCGCAATTGTTCATAGAAATATGGGGGTGAGGAGAGATGTGTTTGGGAATCATGAATTCCGTCGTGGGAAAAGAGCATCTTTATTCACCTCATGAGTTAATCTTTCCTTCGTGAACTCAGATTCTGTCAAAGCAGCAAAAGCTCGCGCACTAGTGGCAACCCTACTGTTCCTTGAGGCTGGAGTGATTTTTGCTTTAGCGTTGTGGTTAGTAGGGCTGACAATTTTTGCCGATTCCTTTGAGGTGTTACCTCTATTGGGTGTGCTTTTGTTTGCACTTCTTGGTTCGGGTGGATTAGCTATTTCAGCTATTGGTTACCGCAAAGGAAAGTACTTTGGAAGATCGCCTTCAGTACTAGCAAATCTGATTGCGTTAGGTGTTGTTACATATATGTTGCAGGCGCAGTTATGGTTTGTAGCTGCAGGATTAGCCCTACTTGCACTGACAACTTTGGTTGCAACGTTGCGCGCGATTCCGACTGATATTTAAAGACAGAGTATTGCTTTAAAAAATCTTGCAAATTACCAAGGAACTATTTCGTTGTCTTCCCATAGAACGCCAGTTGTATCTCCTGGATGAAACTCACGAAGAGCCAGCCAATTTGCAGTTGCAGCACCTTCTTGGGCAGTGCGGGGTGCATCAGGGCCTCCCATGTCAGTTGCTGAATGGTTGGGGCAAATCGCATCAACTAAAATTCCTCGCGAACCCAGACCAGTTTCATGGGCTAAATTTCTTACAAATGCATTTACGCCTGCTTTGCTAATTCGATAAGGAGCAAGGCCGCCTGCAGTTCCAGGACCAGACATTCTCCCCAAACATGCTGAGTAAATGATTACTCGACCCTTTCTGGCATCAACCATTGCAGGCATCAAGGCATTTACCAGAGTGAAAACAGAATCCAAGTTAATGGACATAACCCGACGCCATTCATGATCGTTTGTCTTTAATGTCTTAGACATTTTTTCACTCATAACGCCATGGGCAATCATTAAAATCTCAGGAGTCTGCTCATGAGAAGTGATTTGTTCAGCGATCGCCCTGGTGGCAGATATATCTTCAAGATCAACCTGATAAGTCGTAAATTTCTGATTGGGGAAACTCTCAGATAATTTCTGTTGAGCAAGTGCTAGTCGTGTTGGATCTTTTGCGATCATGGCTAAATCAAAGCCTGCACTTGCCAGAGCCTTAGCGCTTTCAAAACCTAGGCCTCGACTGGCACCAGTAACTACGGCTAATCCCATAGCCAAACTGTGCCGTATTTTGGGGGCAAATGGCGCCTGAATTACTGTGGCCAATCTCCCTGAAGGCTATGAAATCAAATGTTTATGCATGCTGGCCACTGCCTATAGGCTTAGACCCTAGTCAATGCAAAAGGAGCTTGCCAGTGTCGGCACAGGATTTTGGCGCAAATGATTGGCTCGTAGATGAAATGTACGAGCATTATCTGGCAGATCCTTC
>JBIIGW010000069.1:0-5014 GCA_044236295.1 Candidatus Planktophila sp. | reverse complement strand
TGGATCGCAGAAGGTGAATTTGATCTACTACATCTTCATGAACCAGCGATTCCTTCTATCTCTTTGTTGGCTTGTTGGGCCGCCGAAGGTCCGATGGTTGGGACATTTCATGCCGCTGCAAAACATCAAAAGATTATTTTTGCAATCGGTCCGATTTTAGAGCCAGCTATCGAAAAACTGTCGGCTCGGATTGCTGTTTCAGAGGCGGCGCGATTAACTCTCACCGATCACTTAGATACAGACGCCGTCATCATTCCTAATGGAATCTATGCATCCAGATATATGCATGGATCACCACAAAGTAAGTGGCAAGGCAACACGATTGGATTTATGGGACGTTTTGAAGAATCACGAAAAGGCCTAAACGTCCTCATCGATGCCCTTCCCGTCATTTCCCGTTTTGCTCCCGATGTTAAAGTCTTCGTTGCAGGTCCTGGAGATCCAGATGAGGTAATTAAAAAGATAGATCCTCAGTTAAGGTCGCGCTTAGAATTCTTAGGAAAGATATCTGAATCAGATAAAGCAGATTTCATGTCTTCGGTTGCAATTTATGTTGCGCCAAATACAGGTGGGGAATCATTTGGAATAATCGTTGCCGAAGCTTTAGCGGGTGGTGCATGTGTCGTTGCTAGTGATATTCCAGCATTCGATGATCTTCTTGGTCACGGACAGTTTGGAGCGCTCTTTGAGTCAGAGAATTCGACTGAGTTAGCAAAAGTTATTATTGATCTTCTTAGAAACGAAGATAAAAGAAATGAATTGGCTAGAAACGGAAAAACCCACGCCCAACTTTTTGATTGGTCGGTTGTTGCTGAACAGATATATTCGGTCTATGAAATGTCGATGGTTGGGGGTTCTAAAGTGAGAGTCTCACAGGATTCTCGATCATGGAGCAGATTCCTATCTAAAGAGGAAAAGCCATGAGGTACTGGGTCTTGGCAATCTTACTTCTCATCTTTTTTATCTGGTATCTAACATTTCTTGCAAGACGTTTAGATCGTCTCCATCAAAGAGTTGATAACACATGGGCCAATCTTGATGTTCTGCTGCAAAAAAGAGCGGCCGTTGCACTTGAGATTGCACATAGTGACATTGCAGACCCCGCTTCCTCAATGCTGTTAACTGGAGCGGCCTATCAAGCCAGGGATGCGGCGATTAAGAATAGATCTAACGCAGAAAGTGGTTTATCTGGTGCATTGGGATTGCTACTCGAAGATTCTCAGCATCTTGCAACAGCGGCTGACAGTCAGCTTTTAACAGAGCTCTCAGCCCTAACAGATAAAATTAGAGTAGCTATTGCCCTGCATACTGATGCGGTGAATCGCTCTCAAATGTTAAGAAGTAAGTATGTAGTGAAATCTTTTCGCTTAGCCGGCAGTGCGCCATTGCCCGTTACATATGAATTTGAAGCTGATGTTCTTTAAAAGCAAATCTGTATTTGTTATCTCAACAGTTTTGATGCTTAGTAGTTGCGCGGTGATCGAGAAAGTACTGCCAGAAAAAGCCGCAACAAATGTTCTAAGTGGAAGAGAAGGCATCAACGGTCCAGTTCTTGCTGTCAAAATTGACGATACAAATCCAGCTCATCCGCAAATAGGTATAGAAGATGCTGATGTTGTTTATATAGAACAAGTTGAAAGTGGTCTTACTCGACTCATGGCGATTTTCTCCTCTCGAATTCCCGAAAGAGTTGGTCCGGTAAGAAGTGCTCGTATCTCTGACATCGACATTCTGAGTCAATATGGAAATGTTGCATTCGCCTACAGTGGTGCCCAGTCAAAACTATTGCCGATTATTAGCCAGGCGAATCTTCTTGATCTAGGGGCCCAACGCCAGAGTCCTACGATTTATACAACTGATCCAGCTCGTATCCAACCTTATGCAATGGTTTTACGAGCAGACCTACTGATGGCTAGAATAGTTGAGAAGGAATATGAAATAGATAGTGCGCGCAGCGTTGGCTTCGTTTTTGGAGATGAACCTAAAGATGGGCAACCAACAAATGAGGTTGTCATTGATTGGCCATCTGCAACCTATAAGGCAACTTGGTCTGAATCGGAAGAAAGATGGTTTTTATCGCACAATGGTCGGATTAATAGCGCCGAATCAGGAATCATTCTGGGCCCAACAACTTTAGTCATCCAGATGGTGTCCATAACACCATCAGAGTTCGGAGATAAATTTGGGGGAGTAACTCCGTTTTCGGAAACTGTTGGTGAAGGTAAGGCTTATGTTTTGCGCAATGGCAAACGGTTTGCAGGTACATGGAGTCGCAACGATATAAATTCTGGAACTACTTTTTCTCTTTTAAACGGTGATGAGATTAAGTTCGCACCAGGGCAAGTTTGGGTGGCTTTGACAGATCGTGAGCCTAAATTCACCTCGCCAGCCCCTTCAAAGACAAAGTAGGATGTGCTCCTAATCTTTTGACGGAATCGGAGTACGTGCAATGGCTGAAGTAACTGGCACCGGACGCGTTAAGCGCGGTATGGCTGAAATGCTAAAGGGCGGCGTCATTATGGACGTCGTAAATGCTGAGCAAGCCAAGATCGCTGAAGACGCCGGAGCAGTTGCGGTTATGGCGTTAGAGCGCGTACCTGCCGATATTCGAGCACAAGGTGGAGTAGCCCGTATGTCAGATCCTGACATGATTGAAAAGATTCAAGCCAGCGTCTCTATTCCTGTCATGGCAAAAGCTCGCATTGGTCACTTCGTTGAAGCCCAGGTCTTGCAATCACTTAACGTTGACTATATCGATGAGTCAGAAGTTCTTACACCTTCAGATTATGAAAATCATATTGATAAGTGGAACTTCACAGTTCCTTTTGTATGTGGTGCTACAAATCTAGGAGAAGCTCTTCGTCGTATTAATGAAGGCGCCGCCATGATTCGTTCTAAGGGTGAGGCAGGAACAGGCGATGTTTCAAACGCGATGATGCACATGAGAAAAATTGGTGGGGAGATTAGACGGTTATCCTCACTTCGCGAAGATGAGTTATACGTTGCCGCTAAGGAATTACAAGCACCGTACGCGTTGGTCAAAGAAGTTGCAGAGACAGGGAAACTCCCCGTAGTTCTCTTTACCGCTGGCGGTATAGCCACGCCAGCTGATGCTGCGTTAATGATGGCAATGGGTGCAGATGGTGTGTTTATTGGTTCTGGAATTTTCAAATCTGGAAACCCTGCACAAAGAGCAGCAGCCTGTGTAAAGGCGACAACATTTTGGGATGACCCAAAAGTCGTAGCAGATGCATCCCGTGGATTAGGTGAGGCCATGGTTGGAATTAACGTCGCTGATCTGCCAGCACCACATCGCCTTTCAGAGCGTGGTTGGTAAATAACTTCGCAATGAAAGTTGGTGTTCTAGCTTTACAAGGTGATTTTCGTGAGCACATCAACTCTCTGATTGCGTGCGGAGTCGACGTAGCACCTGTACGACGAGTCCAAGAATTACATGAAGTTGATGCGTTGGTTATTCCTGGTGGTGAATCAACAACAATCGCCCACCTTGCTCGATCATTTGAAATTTTTGATGAGATTAAATCTCGAATCGCATCGGGTATGCCGGCCTATGGTTCGTGCGCAGGAATGATTTTGCTAGCAGATCAGATACTCGATGCAGCCAAAGACCAAAAAACTTTTGGTGGATTAGACATCGTGGTACGAAGAAATGCTTTTGGTCGCCAAGTTGATTCGTTTGAAGAAGATATCGAATTCAAGGACGGGTTTCCGCAACTACTGAAGGCAGTCTTTATTCGAGCTCCGTGGGTGGAAAAAATCGGTCAAGGTGTCGAGGTGCTTGCAACCGTTAAATCACATCCGGTAGCCGTCCGGTCAGAAACTTTATTTGCCACATCTTTTCACCCTGAACTAACAGGTGATCATCGAATCCATCAGTATTTTGTTGATCAAGTGGCACGCCCGGCGCTTAAAAAGGTACAGTAAGCACATATTCGCAATTTTTAGATTGAGGTGCACAAATGTCAGGCCATTCCAAATGGGCGACAACCAAGCATAAGAAAGCGATCATCGATAGCCGACGAGCTAAAGTTTTTGCTAAGCAAATCCGTGCGATTGAAGTTGCCGCTCGTAACGGGGGCGCTGACATGGATGGTAATCCCACTCTTTTTGATGCTGTGGCAAAGGCAAAGAAATCGTCAATGCCAGCTGACAATATAGAACGCGCTATCAAACGTGGAGCCGGGTTAGAGGCGGGTGCAAAAGACTGGATCACAATCATGTACGAAGGTTATGGTCCAAATGGTGTTGCAATAATGATCGAGTGTCTATCAGATAACAGAAACCGCTCTGCTTCGGAAGTAAAAGTTGCTGTCACTCGAAATGGCGGATCGATGGCAGATCTTGGTTCTGTTTCTTATCTCTTTAATCGAAAAGGCGTCATCATCGTAAAAAAGGATGGAACATTATCCGAGGATTCCATTTTGGAGGCAGTCCTTGAAGCTGGCGCCGAAGAGGTTAATGACCTAGGTGAGGCTTTTGAGATCGTCAGTGAACCGGTAGATCTTGTTCCCGTGCGAGAGGCGTTACAGGCTGCCGGTATTGATTATGAATCTGCAGATTCATCCTTTCTTCCTTCCATGAGCATTCCATTAGATGCTGAGGGTGCAGCCAAGGTATTTGAACTCATTGATGCAATTGAAGAGCTAGATGATGTGCAGAATGTTTACAGTAACTTTGATGTTTCTGATGAAGTTATGGCGAGCCTAGGATAAGGACTTTCTGTAAAACCTTAGGCTTTAACCTTTGAATCACTAAAGAAAGCGCAGGGACACGATGAGAGTTTTGGGTGTTGACCCTGGCCTTACTCGTTGTGGTGTAGGAATTGTAGAAGGCGCAATCGGTTCTCCGCTCACTCTTGTTGAAGTCGGAGTTATTGTCACCGGTACGGAATTAGCTTTAGAACATCGTCTTCTTGAGTTGGACCGAGAACTTTCGCAGTGGGTAAATCTCTGGCAACCAGATGTGATTGCAGTTGAAAGAGTTTTTTCTCAAC
>JBIIGW010000006.1:0-18201 GCA_044236295.1 Candidatus Planktophila sp. | reverse complement strand
TCTTCGCACCTGCATCTCTGACTACTTTTTGCGCCGCACCAACACCCTCAAGTATGAGAACCTCGGTGGAAACCATCAACTCTTCTGCATCAAATTTCATGCTGGCCCAATTAAATTTTGCAAGGTAAAAATCCTTACTTGAATTATGTGCTTGCACAATATTTGAAAGCTTCACAGTGAGCTCTTCTGAAAGAGCATTTTCCCAACCGTTGTATAGATCATCCATGTGAATAACCTGAACAGTTGCCGTCAATTGATACTCACGCTCAAGCTTTGCTGCCAAGGTAGTTTTACCTGATCCGGCAGGGCCATCAATTGCTAAGAGCACGGTTCCAACGACGCCAGCCGACTACTGCAACAAATGTGAAAACAACGTAGAGCATTGCAGTAAACCAGTATCCCAAGAGCAAATACTGCGTACTTCCTACGATATTGATGATGAGCCAAAGAAACCATGCCTCGAATTTCTCGTAGATCATTAGTATTTGTGCAAATAAACTTCCTATGAGCAAAAAAGCATCTGACCAAGTTGCAGCCGCGCCGATTCCAGATAGCACAGGTGATAAAACAGCTACGGATGCTATTACTGCCAGAGCAATGTAGGAACGATTCCTTAGCGATAAAACTCCAGGTATTGCACCCTTAGGTCCCCAACCGCGCCAGCCATAGAAAGCTGCAACGATGAAAACTATTTGAAGTGCCGCACTTGCGAAAAGTTCAACTTGGTAGAAAAAAACTGCATACAGAATGCTTCCAGCCGCCCACCAAGGCCATGTAATTCGTTTTCCAGTAGTTCCCAGCCAAACCCCAACCAAAGATGTGATGGCAGCTACAAATTCTAAAATTGAGACTTCATATCCCCATGCTGTAAATAAAATAGTTGACATTGTGAATTTCCTTTCCGCATCCGCATTACCGGATCGGTCTAACGGTCGGTCTGAATTTCAGACCCTCTCAGCCTTGGTGGCTCCCGTGTTCATAGAGTAGCGTTATCTCGTGCTCAAGTTCGGTTATCTTGCCATGATTGCATTCACTGTGTTTGGCTCCATTTGGCTTGAGTTTGTACTTAAAGTTAAAGTTCTTAGAAGATACAAGCAAGCGATCAAGGCAATACTGCCTATCTCTATCATCTTCATTGTTTGGGATGCTTACGCAATTGCCTCAGGGCATTGGTGGTTTGATAAAGAGCAAATCCTTGGAATTTTTGGTCCCTTTGGGATTCCACTTGAAGAATACCTATTTTTCACAGTTGTGCCACTAGCAGCGATTTTAACGATAGAAGCTGTAAGAACTGTTAAAAAACATTGGCAGGTTTACAAATGACATACACACAGTTAGCACTGTGTGCAGTGTTTATTGCTGTAACAGTTGATCTGTTTGTGATAAAAACTGCCTTGCTTAAACGGAAAGTGTTTTGGACATCGTATGCAATCATTGTTGGTTTTCAGCTTCTTACTAACTGGTGGCTCACATCCCGCAACATCGTGATGTATAGCCCTGATGCAATTAAAGGAATTCGCATTGCCTCGGCTCCAATCGAGGATTTACTCTTTGGTTTTGCTTTAGTTCTTGGAGTACTAATTAACTGGATACGGTTAGACGCTTCACATAAGCCGCGCTAGCTACACGTAGCCTTCGGCCGGTAGAAGTCTTTGCTCGCTTATTGAAAATGTCGTAATTGATTTTTTCGACTTCTTCAACTATCCCACAGTACAAAGTACTTGCAGCCTCTATACATGGGCGACTTGTTGGCTCTAGCAGTTTGATTCCTGGCGCAGCCTCAATTTGCAATCTCTTTACTCTGGCAATTTGAAACTTTAGCGCCTCAACTATTTCGGGAGTAAGAACCCGAGCTTCTAGCATTTTGCGGTCAACTCCGAACTCTTGTAACTCTTTTTTAGGGAGATACACGCGTGACCTATCTAAATCTTCACCTACGTCTCTAATGAAATTAGCTAGCTGAAAAGCAATACCTAAAGTTTTTGCCGATTCAAAGGCATCAGCGCTTAAAGGTCCCAGGATTGGAACCATCTGTAGTCCAATAACTGCAGCGGACCCATAGACATACGCCATTAAATCCTCATATGTCTGGTACTCCTTAACAGTTAAGTCCATCTCCATTGAATGCAAAAATGCTTCAAAGTATTCATGTGGAATATCAAATCTTGTAACTGTATCTATGAGTGCTCGTCCTACGGCATCCTGGCTTTTACCTTTCTTTAAATCTGAAAGGACGGAATTTCCCCAGGTATTAAGCTCTTTTGCTTTTTCTTCAACAGTTAATTGAGATGCTAGATCATCAACAATTTCATCGGCGTAACGAGCAAAGCCATAGAGTGCGTGGACAAATGGCCTTTTGGCCTTTGGTAACAAAAGAGTTGCCAAGAAGTATGTTTTTCCGTGAAGAGCATTGAGTCGTTTGCACTCCGCGTACGATGCACGCAGATCGGGATCGAGAATTCCGGCAGCTGTTAACTCATCCACTTATTTGACCGGACCCACAATACGTTCGGCGGCTAAGCGACCTGAAATTAAGACCATCGGAACACCAACACCTGGTTGTGTTCCAGATCCGGCAAATACAACGTTTTCAATTCCAGCAGCAATATTGCGTGGCCTAAATGGACCTGTTTGAAAGAAAGTATGGGCACTGGCAAATGGAGCGCCAGCTTCCATTCCTTGGGCCTGCCAATCTAAAGGTGTTGTTAGCACTTCAGTTTCAATCGACGCACCAAATCCTGTATAGCCACGTTTTTCCATTGTTTCAACCATGTGATCACGATATGGCTTTGCTTGTTTCTTCCAGTCAATGTTGGCAGTTAAGTTAGGTGTAGGAAACAAAATGTAATATGAGTGTTTTCCTGCAGGAGCCAAGGTTGGATCATCTTTTGAAGGTAGCGTCACCAAAAGACTTGGATCACTCATTAATACCTTTTTCTTGATGAGTTCATCAAATATTCCATCCCATTGATGACCAAAATGTATGTTGTGATGAGCTGCAAATTCATACTCTCGTGAAGATCCAACCAACATTGTCACGCAAGAAGGGGAGTAGTTAAGTCGTTTTACTGAGAGCGGAGTTTTTCCTAATAAATCGCGCCAGGCAACAGGAAGGTCAGGATTTAAAATTACCGCGTCACATTCAATTCGTTGTCCGTCTTCTGTAATGACGGCCTTTGCCCGAGAGTTAACAACATCAATTTTTGAAACTGTTGTGCTGTACTTGAATACGACACCATGTTTTTCGGCGGCCGCTGTCATTGCACGTGGTACGGCGTGCATTCCACCCTTAGGGAAGAAAACTCCGTTAACTGAGTCCATGTACGCAATGACTGCATAAATTGCTAAGGCTTGTTGGGGGCTTACACCTGCATACATTGCTTGAAATGAATAGACGCGTTGAAGCCTGGGATCTTTCATGAACTGATTCACTTTAGGAGAAAGACGTCTAAAACCACCTAATGCAATCAGTCGGGCTAGGTTTGGAGTCAATAAGTTAAGAGGTGAATCAATGTTTCTGTCGATGAAATCATTCATTTCGTACTTGTATAACTTAGTTACAAAATCTACATATTTTGCATAACCTGCAGCTTCTTCAGGGCTAATTTTTTCTGCAATCTCGGCTTCCATTTGAGCGGTATTTGCATGCACATCAAGTTGCGTTCCATCTGCATAAAAAGCACGGTAAAGAGGAGATACTGGCATGAGCTCAAGCCAATCTTTCATATCTTCGCCCACGCTACTAAATGCATCTTGAATCAGAGATGGCATAGTTAAAACAGAGGGACCAGTATCAAATGAATAGCCATCTTTTTTGAGTAGACCATTTCTTCCACCTGGAACTGATTCACGTTCAATTACCGTGACTTTACGACCTGCTCCCGCCAGTCGTAGCGCTGCACTTAGACCTGCTAATCCAGCACCGACCACAACGACATGATCTGTTGGTCCCTTAACACGTGCTGGCATCAATTACTCCTCTTAGTGGCAATATGCGCAAGTTCTCTTAACAAATGCTGACCTTCTTCTGTAAAACACGGCGAATCAATAGCGGCAAGAGATGTTTCAGTTAATTCCTCAATCATCTTTTCCAACTTATCTTTTGCACCAGTATCCAAGATTATCTGCTGAAGGCAGGTTATGCCTTCTGAATCTAAGTTAGGAGATCCAAAGTATTTATCGAAGCTCTGTGCCTGTGAGGGAGATTGGTTTTCTCGTGAAAGTGCGATCAAAACGGTTTTTTTACCCTCACGTAAGTCATCACTGGCTGGCTTGCCCGTAATCGAGGCGTCACCGTAGACACCCAATAAATCATCACGAAGTTGAAATGCTTCGCCAAGGGGTAGCCCACACTCTGAAAGTGCAGCCATTATCTTTTTATCAATTGGATTAGCCATGGCGGCGCCAAGGTGTAATGGTCGCTCAATCGTGTATTTACCAGATTTAAATCGGGCAATTTTCATTGAGCGATCAACACTAGAACTTTTCTGAGTTTGTTCATGGATATCCAAAAACTGTCCTGCCATAAGTTCAACGCGCATTTCGTTGTAGTATGAAATTGTTCGCGCATATTGTTCATGAGTTAATCCAGCTGAGTTCAACATTTGATCAGACCAGACAAGTGCCAAATCACCCAGTAGAACGGCAGCTGATAAACCATATTGTGGGGCAAAGCCTTCAAGTTGATCCTGAACATGAATCGATTCAAAATGGCGATGAATAGATGGCTTACCTCGTCGAGTATCGGATGCATCCATTAAGTCGTCATGAATTAATGCACATGCTTGTAAAAGTTCTAAACTTGCAATGGCCTTTAAAGTCGATTTTTCCGCAGTTCCGCCTGCTGCAATAAAGCCTGCATATGCAAAAAGAGGTCGCAGTCTTTTGCCTCGTTCTAGCAAAAACGATGTCAACGAGTTACAGACAATTGTTAAATCTGGAGATATCTCTCGAAGATAGGCACCCTCACGGCTTAGAAATACTTCAAGCTCTTCTTCGACCGATGTACGAACGGTAAGCAGGCTCGAATTTGGCGCTGAATTCACGTGATAACGGTACCCTCACTCAGTGGTACTTGGCACATCCTATTCATTTGAATTCTTTCCTCCCAAAGACGTAGAAGGGGAGGAAAGATTGTGGCATGCAATAGAAGGCCTTAAATCTATCTCCCCAGATTTTGTCTCTGTGACATATGGAGCAGGTGGCTCTACGCGAGATCGCTCGATTCGAATTGCCCGTGAAATTACAGATCGCACAGGAATTCCTACAGTGGCCCACATTACTTGCGTTGGATCTACCCGCGAAGAGTTGCTAGAAATCTTGCACAGTTACAAAGATGCCAAAATTACAAGCATTCTTGCACTTAGAGGTGATCCTGTTGGTGGACCTTTAGCTCCATGGATTCCAACAGAGAACGGACTGACTCATGCTGATGAACTCGTTGAGTTAGCACGCGATTGCGGGGGATTCAAAATTGGCGTAGCGGCTTTTCCAGATGGGCACCCAAGTTCTGGTGGAGATCTTGAGAAAGATATTGACGTACTCATTAGAAAAGAAGAGTTAGGCGCTACTTTTGCGACTACTCAATTCTTTTTTGATGTTAAAGCCTACGTTAATTTAGTCGAGCGCCTTGCAAAGCGGGGATCATCACTGACAATAATTCCCGGTATTCTGCCAGTTACTAATGTGAAACTTTTGCATCGAATGGCAGAGTTGGGAGGAACACCAATTCCCTCACATATTGCGAAAACCTTTGCTGAGGTTGAGTCTGACTCGCAGGCAGTTCGTAATGTGGGGGTAGAAATTGCCACAAAACTTTGCCAAGAGCTATTAGAAGCAGGAGCACCTGGATTACATTTCTATACTATGAACAGTTCCACGGCAACCGTAGAGATCTATCGAAGGATTACAGATGCTCAATAAGCAGGAGTTCAAAGTCAGATGGAGTTCTTTACATAGTGATGCAAAGACCGATGGGATCGTAGGTGCGTGGTTAAATATTTCCTATCGATTTGGCCTTGTCTGCACTCTTCTTAGAATCTCTCCAAATGTTTTGACCTTATTAGGTTTACTTGGAGCTGTAGCAACTGCGGTTACTTCACAAACAATCTGGGCTATTTTCTTTCTTGTATTTTCCCTATTTTGCGATGGCATAGATGGAAGTGTTGCAATCTTTCAACAACGCGAAAGTAACTGGGGAGCCACGCTAGATGCGGTAGCGGATCGAATTAGTGAAGCTTTTTGGTTTTTCACTCTCTTTGCCATTGGAGTTCCAGCATGGATCCCAATTATTTTATGGAGCATCGCCTCTTTTCAGGAGTATGCGCGTGCAAAGTTAAAATCACTTGGCGTGAGTGATCTTGGAGTTGTAACCCCAGCTGAAAGACCCATCAGGGCAAGTTTCTTGTTTATCGCTTTGGTATTAAATTACATGGATATTCCAGGAGTAACCTGGCTTTCTATCGGGTTCTTGGTGGTTCAGATTTATAGTTTTGTTAGTGTCGTAGTTTTCGCTCGAAGCCAATTGCTTCGGCAACTAGATCAGCACTAATTCCAACTAAAGGAAGTCCACCACCCGGGTGCGCTGAACCACCAACTAAATAAAGTCCTTTGATTGGGGATCTATTTTTCGCCCTCAAAAAAGCGGCCCGTGGTCCATTACTTGAAGTTCCATAGATCGCACCACCAGGGGCGCGTGTTTGAAACTCTAGATCCGCAGGAGTGCGTATTGTCATTGTTTCCAATCGAGAACGAATTGGAATTCCTTGTTCTTCGATTTGGTCAATGATTGTGCTTGCATATTTCTGATTGAACTCAACATTACTCCAGTCAAATACCCCATGAGTAGGTGCATTCACCAGCACGAACCAGCCTTCAAGGTTTTCATCCTTGCTCATCAATGGATCTTTTGGAGCACAAATGTAGATCGTAGGCCTTTCAACTGGCATTGCTTCTTTAAATATAGAATCAAATTCAGCATCGTAGTTTTTTGGGAACAAAACCGTGTGATGGTTGATGCCATCACTGGGATCTTTTCGCATACCAAGCAGTAATGAGAATCCAGCCACAGAAACATCTGCTTTCGAAATATTTTTACGTACAGTCCTTAGAAGTCGATTGTTGCCAGAAATGAGTTTGTTATAAACCAAAGATGCATCGGCGTTAGCTATCACAACATCGGCTTCGACATTTTCTCCACTTGCTAAAACAATTCCTGTGACTGTGCCTTTAATTGTTTTAATCTGAGCAACGGGAGAATTAAGGTGAAAACTGACTCCTACCTCTGTGGCTCTTTGATGAATTTGTAGCGCAAGATTTCCAAGCCCACCCTTGACGTGCCAAGCACCAAAACTTTCTTCAACAAAGGCAATTGTGGACAAAACTGCAGGCGCCTTGCGGGGATCAGAGCCGCTATAGGTTGCATAACGATCCATGATGAAACGCAGGTGCTGATCCTTGAGAATTTCATCTGCGTGTTTGCGCAATGATTTCCACGGTGCAATTACTAATAGATCTCTAAAAAATGTTATGCGTTTAAGTAGCGAGAGCGGAGATTTCAACTCTGATTCAATAAATGGACCACGACTAACATCCCACATTGATTCCGCACGGCGCATTATGCGATCCCATTGCAAAGAGGCTTCTTGGCCAAAGCTGGTTGCAATTGCATCGAGAGTTTCTTTGCGTGAAAGATTTGCAAACTTAACACCCATACCATCTGCGAAACGGTAATCAAATGCTGGACTCACTGGATCAATAGGACAGACAAAGCCCATAGGTTTTCCAGTTTTTTGGAAAAAATCTTTATAAACAGCTGGCAGAGTTAAAAGTGAAGGACCTGTATCGAATCCAACTCGTCCAATCCATTCTGTTCGGCATTTTCCGCCAACCTGATCACTAGCTTCATAGACAGCAACTTCATGACCCCCGCGAGCAAGCCGAGCAGCAGCGCTCATTCCACCTATTCCAGCACCGATGACCACAATTTTCATACTGTGCGACCTTTCCAGGTGATGCTACTTCGCACTCTAAATGAATGGATGATCAAATAAATGAGCAATATCACCGAAATGGGGTGAAAGAAACTATCAACAATCTTGCCCTTAACTTTGATGGCGCTGAGCATACGAGAAAAAACAATCAGCACGTATCCAAGCCATCCATAGAAATTTCCTGTTAATGAGATTAAAAATGGAGCGATGCCGGTTAAAAACAGAAATAAAATGACTATAGATGCACCGAGTGGTCCACCGAAGGCCTTATTGAGTGATTTTCCATAACCGGATTTAATTGAACTCCATGATGTGTACATATGGCATTCGGCAATCGATGCTCCATTGATAACACTGCCATGAAACCCTTGTCGAATTAGCTCGCGAGCTAGAAAGACATCGTCAATGACTGCATTTTTTACCGGTGCGTACCCACCAATTTTTTCAAGTGCTTTTCGACGAACTAGAAAGAATTGACCGTTTGCAATCGCCATTGAAGGTCGTGAAGATTTCTCAGCGATCCTCAGATTTACAGTTGATAACCATGACCATTGAAGTAATGGTTGAATCATGCGCTCACCTAGGGTCAGAGCAATTTGTCTAGGATATGGTGAAATGAAATCAAGAGAGGTTGATTTCAATGTAGCAATTGATCGAGCGATTGCATCGGGAGTTAACCGAACATCTGCATCGACTGAGACTAGGAATTCTTCTTTTGATTGAGTAAACAACTGTTGGAGAGCCCATGTTTTGCCAATCCAACCTTGTGCTAAAGGTGAACCCTTAATGATCGTAAATCGGGAATCTCCGGCTGTGTATTGGTTGAGCAAATCAAAGGTGCGATCCTCGGAATTATCGTCTAAGAGATAAAAGTGAAAATCTCCTACCTGTTCAGACAAGGTTGAAATAAGATCTTTGACATTATCTGCTTCATTGCGCAAGGGCACAAAGACTCCAACAGTTTCACCAACTATGTCAGTAGATAAAGGTGTTGGAAGTGAAGCCGTAATTGCCGCCGAAGGGCTGCGAAGAAGTAAGAAATTAATAATTGTCATTGCAAGCAGCACCGACGGCAGAATGTAGAGCAGTGCGTTAAAGATTTAAGGCCTTCCGATCCATCGATTGAAAAAGTAAGGCGCCAGAAGTATTCCTAGGATCGAACCTGAAAACACTGCTATTCCGGGACGGCCAAAGAAAAAGAGATTTCCCACAACACCGGAAAAAAGAGTCCAGAACAAAATAATGTCTGCTGCGACTAGGGAACCACTATTTTTGCGACGATCACGAGGAGTAAAAAAGTGAAGCAAGGACATCAAAGCCATTCCGGAGAGTAGCCAACCAAATGTATTTGAAAGTGGAATCTCTGGCTGAAATGGAACATGTGCACCATCTACTTGCCAAGTCCATCGTCCAGCAGTAACCATGAGTGGATCTAAAAATAAATCCCACGCACACATGAGAGCTGCTCCATACAAAAAGACCCAGGATTTTGCAATCCTACGAGCGGCAACAAGACAAGGGTGGGCAATCATTAGCCAAGCAAATGGCACAACTAAAGGAACATCAAGAACTTTAGGTCCCAAAGTATCTGAATAAACATAGTTTCCAAATGGCCAGCCAGTAGTTACTCCAAGTTGCTCAATCCAAAATCCAAACAAGACAGCGATAGCAAGAAGAGTAAATGCATACCGTGGTCCATAGACGGTAAAACCATGTAAGAACATGGCTGTTGCTGCGGTGTAAACAGAGGCGATTGTTACGAAATCTAAAATTGCTCCATCTATAAGGGGATAAGCAATTTGCATCACTATCGTTAACCCTAAGAAAACAAAAATAAGTAGCTTTAAAAATGGTGAAGTACTTTGGCGCACTGATCTTCGTGGAATAAACTGGCGCATAGACATAGGGATAATTCTGCCCTATAAATGGCAACCTACTTAATTAAACCCCGCTTATCCAGCAGTGCAAATCTGGCAAAAAGCTCCTCTGAATACCATTTATAGCGAGCCGTATCAGCGATTGCCTTTTGATGGGCTTGTCCACGGTATGCGAAATCTCGTACCGCAGATGCAGATTCCCAGAGAGAAAAAGTTCCTTGCAAACCAATAGGGGCCTCACCAATTCCAATAGCGTTGATTAAACCATCTGCAGATTTTAGTGAGATTGTTACTGGTGGTACGGAGCGCCAAAATCGAAAATTCTGATGCCATTTAATTCGAGCTCGAGTAATTGCGACAACTGGACCGCTCCATGTTTGTGGATTTTCTGGTGTAAGTGCATCAATAGATCCATTGCCAGACTGACCAATTAACTCGGTAAAGGGATCTTTTCTGGCCCATTTTCCATGGGAAGAGATGGGAGAAAGCACTGCTCGAAACTCATTAACGCTATTTCTTCGCCATAGAGAAATCAGTGCAGATGAATCAAACGCTTCAATATCCTTAACAACAGCGATTAAACCCCAACTCAATGGATCTGCATCTCGAGGTGTAAAGGTTTCGCCTTTACCTACTCCAAGGGATTTGTGGAAACCAACATTTTTATTCCAAAAAAGAAATAGCCGGTTTAATGCCATGGACATAAGCGCAAAAGGAATTCTTGAAGGCTTAATTTTCCAAAAATAAGCAACAACCATTATGGGCCCACAACCATTTCTCGCGCCCCAGTGCATGTAACTAATTCTGCAAAAGAAGTTGGATAGACAGCATGAGGATGGCCTGCCGCGGCCCAGACAACGTCATAATCATTGAGTGCAAGGTCTATAAGAATAGTTGCGGGGGAGACCCAACCAATTGGAGCAACGCCCCCGATTGAAAACCCTGATTTTTCCTTCACGTAGTCGGCGTCGACTCGATCAAGTTTTTCAACTCCTAATGTGCGTGCCACCAAATCTGTATCAACTCTATGGCGGCCACTTGTAATGATCAACAATGGCGAGCCATCTTTTAACTTGAAGATAAGTGATGAAGCAATTTGACCGACTTCAATTCCAAGGGCAGTGGCAGCTTCTTGGGCAGTTCTTGCGCTATCGGAAAGTACGTGAACCTGTCCTTTAATATCGTTATCAATTAATGCAGCAATGACGCGCTTGACCGCTGCCTTTTCAAGTACACCTTCCATGTATCAACTTTAACAACTTATCTTTGTACTGAGCGTTCAATCAAGGAGCCAGAACCCAAGTTTCTATCAGTGTAAAAATCGATATCGAGAAGAGTAGGACTGCAAAAGTAATGCGCAGAATTGCAGGCTTAACCTCTTTGCTTTTAATTGAGGACAAACGGGCAACAATTACTGCAGCTACAGCCATAGATACTGGCACTTTCCAATTCACCGCTGCCCAGCCTTGATAGTGCCCAAAGAAGGCTGTAAGTGAGTTAAGAAAGATGATGGCCAATGATGTCCCTGCAGCTTTGGCATGGGAGTTTTTAAAGAATAGAACAAGTATTGGTATGGCCAAGAAGCCTCCGCCTATTCCGAAAAAACCTGTCACCATTCCAATTATTAGTGAGATTAATACAAGCCAAATTATGGGAACTTTCTTCTCTGTCCCAGAGACAGGTTTAATCAACATGGATGCACCGGCTATCAACATCACAAGTGAAAAGCCAGTTGTAATGAAGTTATCAGAGAGTCTGTAGGCAATGAGCGAGCTTGCAATATTTGTTACTAACCCAAGGCCCCAAATGGTCAGAGCTTCCTTGACCAACACATCCTTGGTTTTTAGCTTTGGGATTACCCCTGATCCAGCGGCCAATAAAACAACGGCTAATGCGGCGGTGGTGGCAGATTGCGGAGTGAAATCAAAGAGATATAAAAGTATTGGAACTGTAAGCATTGCGCCACCAGCACCTACAAATCCAAGGATTGCACCGATAAAGCAGCCAGCCACCAGGCCGGCAAGAATCTCCATGAAGTAATGATGGATGCAAAAGGCCCGTCAGTAATTAACCGACGGGCCTTTTGGCGTGAATTTCTGGTTACAAATTAGATGTTAATTAGAGGTTAAAGAATGCACCTGTAATTGATGGACCGAAATCTGTTCCAGTTGCAACTAGTGCAAAGATAATCAATGCAGCACCTGCTAACGAGAGATCTTTAAAGAAACCAATAGTTTCATTTTGCTTTGCTGTTGGATCAGTCTCTTTCCAGAATGCGTGCATCAAGAAAGCCGCTGGGATGAGAAACAGTGCGAGCAAAAGTGCACCCAGATCTGCGTAAACGCCAAATGCGATATAGAGACCGCCGACAAGGATCATTAGGCCCGATAGAACTACGCTGAACTTTGCTGCAGGAACTTTTTTATACTGTGCATAGCCAGTCATTGCTTCTAGCTTGGTTAGGTGCGAGATTCCTGAGCTGATAAAGATCAGTGCGAAAAGCACGCGGGCGATAACGAGAACGATGTCCATAAGACTCCTTAAGTTGATGTATTGCCCTTATAGTAATTGAAGTTTCAACTATTATTTCTATCTGACACCCCTTCAGGGCTTGCTATTTGTCAGGGGTAAGGGCTATTTTTCGAACATCTGTTCGAATACCCACAGCTTTGAAAGGTCCGCCCAGAAATGTCAGCCACACAGGTTAACTCCGCCCTCGATGTCACTATCGATGGGGCAACAACGCCTATCGAGTTCACCTACAAAGGAAAACGTTTTCGCATCCATGCAGTACTTTCTAGATGGTGTGAGGCCGGTGGATGGTGGAATCGCATTAGCGATGGCAAGTACCGACCAGATGATCAAGCCCGCGCACTCTGGCGAGTAGAGGCTGCACCTATTGGCTCACTAACAACGTTTGAACTTGAGCGCGATGAATTAACGGGTCAGTGGATTATCCGTAACGTATGAGTTTTATTCATCTTAATGTTGCTAGTGCCTACTCATTAAAGTACGGGACAACTCAACCCCATGATCTAGTTCAACGCGCAGCTGAGTTTGAAATGCCGGCGCTTGCTTTAACTGATCGTGATGGTTTGGCCGGTGCAATTAGATTTACTCAAAGTTGTGTTGAATATGGAGTTGCACCGATTATCGGAGTCAACTGCGCAATCGAACTAGGCGATGTTAAAGGCCGTATTACATTACTTGCCCACGGCGATGGTGGATGGCGCTCGCTATGCAGGCTAATGACATCTTTAGCAATGACAAGTGATACTCGCAAACCAGCCCTGACTCTGGATTTTTTACAACGATTTAGTAACTACAGCAGCAATGTTTACGCACTACACGGACCAGAATCCCCATTAAGTAGTGCGATTCAGGCACATCGCTTTGATCGCGCTCTTTCAATTTTTAACCAAACTCGAGATTTATTTGCTAGTAATGCAGTGGAGTGCGTTTCACATTTAATCGCCGGCAAAGCAGTGCGATCTACTGAGCACGCTGCTAGATCGCTTATTTTTGCCCGAGAAAACGATATTGATGCAGTTGTCACTAACGCAGTGCGGATGTTAGATCGAAGAGATGGCCCAATAGCCGATGTTCTAGATTGCGCCCGTCAGTTGGTTCCATTACATGAGCGTCATATTGAGCGTCGCAATGCTGAAGGATTTTTAAAATCTAGTGATGAAATGATTCATCTAGCTAGTGAAATCGCACGCGCTGCCGGTGAATCAACCCCACGGGCATTACTTAAAACAACTCGCGAATGGGCCGAACGCGCTCTTTTATCACCACAGCGAGATATTGGTTTGGGGGGAGCCCACCTACCTGAACCTCATGTGGTGGGAGCTGCAAATGCACAAGAGATGCGCGCCCTACTGCGTACTCGGAGTGAATCTGGAATCAATCGCAGATACACCACAAGTGATTCAATTAAAAAAGCACGAGCACGTTTAGATGATGAGTTAGCAGTAGTTGCAACCCTTGGCTACGAATCATATTTTTTAACCGTTGCAGATATTGCAGCAATGGCTAACGATGCAGGTATTCGTGTTGCTGCTCGAGGCAGCGGTGCAGGCTCATTGATCTGTCATCTACTTGGAATATCAAATGTGGATCCCATGGAGCACGGCTTACTCATGGAGCGTTTTTGTTCACCACTGCGAAAGGCGTTGCCAGATATTGATATTGATGTTGAATCCGATAGGCGTCTTGAAATCTATGACATGATTTTTAAACGCTACGGAGATAACAACTGGGGTGTAGCAAATAATCAATCTCGATGCGCCGTTGTTGCAATGGTTGATACCTATCGCGCCCGACATGCCATTCGTGATGCGGGCGCAGCTTTAGGTCTACCCGGCATGGAGATCGACATGCTCGCAAAATCTATGCCACATATCAGGGCGCGCAATATATCTAAAGCTATCGAGTCATTGCCTGAACTTCGAAAACTAAATATCTCTACACCTCTTATGGCTGCCACTATTGAGATGGCACAGCGCCTTGATGGTTTACCGCGTCATTTAGCGATGCATCCCTGTGCGATTGTTTTATCTGATGGTGGATTTTTAGATCGTGCACCGCTGATGGCGAGTGCCGGCGGATATCCCATGGTTGCCTTTGATAAAGATGGGGTTGAAGAAGTTGGCTTGCTCAAACTCGATGTATTAGGGGTCAGAATGCAGTCAACTATTGCTTACACAGTTAAAGAGATAGAGCGAGTGCATAAAGAAAAAATTGATATTGATTTAGTACCACTTGATGATCTGGCCACCTATGAACTGATTCAATCAACTCGCACTTTGGGAATTTTCCAAGTAGAAAGTCCTGGCCAGCGAGAATTGGTTGGAAAGCTCGCACCTTCCAACTTCACTGATTTAATTATTGATATCTCTTTATTTAGGCCCGGACCAGTTAAAAGCGACATGATCACTCCATTTCTTAAGGCTCGTCATGGATGGGCACCTGCACAGATCATTCATCCTGATCTATATGAGATTTTAGCTAGTACTGAAGGTGTAGTTGTCTTCCACGAACAAGTTATTCAGATCATCGCCACCATGACTGGAGTATCGCTAGCAACGGCTGATGAAAAACGTAGATCGTTAGGTGATAGAGATGGCCAACAGCAGGTATGTGATTGGTTTTTCCCTGCAGCAACAGCGAAGGGATATGAGCTTGCGATCATTCATGAAATTTGGGATGTACTGCGCGCTTTTGCATCCTTTGGTTTCTGTAAAGCACATGCTGCAGCTTTTGCCATGCCTACTTATCAGTCGGCCTGGCTTAAAAGACATTACCCAGCGGCATTTCTTGCTGGGGTGTTAACTCATGATCCAGGAATGTATCCCAAACGTTTAATTGTTGATGAAGCACGGCAGATGGGAATAACCATCGCACCTCTTGATGCCAATGCATCAGATGCGGTTTATCGCGTTGAAGAGCATGGAAATTCAATTCGTATTGCTCTGTCAACTATTAGTGGAATCAGTGATAGTGAAATTGCATCAATTATTGCTGCTCGGCCATACATTGATCTAGCTGATTTTGTTCGTCGTTCAGGTGCTAGCACGCCAGTTATTGAAAGCATGATCCTTACGGGCGCATTTGACTGCCTACATCCTGATGTTAATCGGCGAGATTTATTGCTACATTTTTCGGATCTACAAAAATCAGCAGTAGCAGTAGTTTCAGGGGCGCAGATGAATTTAAGTTTTGCACCACCTGAACTTACTAGTAGTGGTCTGCCTGAGATGTCTTCGGCTGAGAGCGTTAAGTATGAAGTGGATCGACTCGGGATAGATATGTCACGGCACTTAATTGAGTTCTATGGAGCATTTCTTAATTCAATTGGGGCTGTTCGTTCTAGCGATCTACTCAAGCAACGTTCTCAATCATCGGTCTTAGTGGCAGGGGTTAAGGTTGCAATGCAGACGCCGCCAGTTCGATCGGGCAAGAGAGTTATTTTTTTAACCTTAGATGATGGGTATGGTTGTAGTGATTCAACTTTTTTTACTGATGTTCAGGGAGAGTATGCAAATGTTTTGTACTCAACATCCTTACTGCTAGTTAGGGGAGTAACTCGTCGAACTGGGGCCAGGGGAATATCTATTAGAGCTACTGGTGTTTGGGACCTGCGCGCCGCCTACGAAAGTTGGAGCGCTAAACAAAGTACCCTCGTAATATGAATTCAATTGATGGGCCAACACAGGCCACAATTCTTCATGTAGATATGGATGCATTCTTTGCATCCGTTGCAGAGCGTGATAATCCGGAATTAAAAGGCAAAGCTGTTGTGATTGGAATGGGCACACGGGGTGTGGTCTCGGCGGCAAATTATGAAGCTCGCAAATTTGGCGTCCATTCTGCAATGCCCGTGAGTCAAGCCAGGCGATTAGCACCACATGCAGTTTTTTTGCCGGTAGATATGGCCAGGTATCAAGAGGTCTCTGCAAACATAATGGAGATTTTTGACAGCTTTACTCCAAACGTTGAACCAGTTTCAATTGATGAAGCTTTTCTAGATGTCACTGGAGCTAAGAAGTTATTAGGAACTGGCCGTGAGATTGCAACTGCAATTCGCGCAAAAGTAGAAAGTCAGGAAGGAATAACCTGTTCTGTCGGAATCGCCCCATCCAAGTTCATCGCTAAATTAGCATCAACACATTGCAAGCCAAATGGCATGCTCGAAATTACACCAGAACAGATTTTGGATTTCTTGCATCCACTTCCCATTTCGGCAATGTGGGGGGTTGGTCCAAAAACCGCTGAAGTTTTAGAGCGCCTAGGACTTCGAACAATTGAAGATATTGCCAACCTGCCGCGAACTACTTTGATTCGCGCAGTAGGCGAGGCAGCCGGTGCGACATTACATGAGCTTTCTTGGGGAAGGGATTATCGAGATGTTGCACCCCATGACGGCGAAAAAAGTATTAGTGCTGCAGAAACTTTTCCAACCGATCTTGATAATCCAGAAGAGATCTTGCGTGAGTATTTAAAGCTGTGTGAGCGCGCAACTTCCAGGCTTCGGGATAAGGGATTATTTGCAAAGACAATTAGTATCAAAGTTCGCTTTGGAGACTTCTCAACTATTAATCGATCAAAAACTTTGCCCTTACCAATTGATGGAACGCACGAAGTTTATGAAGTAGTTAAAGCTCTTTATGAGGCCTTAGGAATTGATCGTGCACGTCTGCGACTTGTGGGAGTGAGTTTGGAGAATTTAACCGATGGAGCGCCAGTCCAATTGATGCTTGGTGAGCGAGAAAAAGGCTGGCGAGAGGCAGAAGGCGCCATAGATAAAGCACGCGAGCGCTTTGGAGCAGGCTCGATACGCCCCGCTCGGCTAATTGATTCTGATGATGAGCAAGAGGAGTAGCGAGTCAGGCAAATCTGTTCTATTCTGAGCAAGTGCCACTATCTGATCGAGAAAAGCGCCTCCTAGATGAGATGGAGGCTGCCCTTTTAACTGAGGATCCACGCCTTGTATCTGCACTATCGGCATCACCGCTAACTCCTTCAAAGAATAGAATTTTCAAGGGAGCGGCTCTTTTGCTTCTTGGCTTGGTAACTGTCTTGGCGGGAGTAATTAGCAAAAACGCTCCAATCGGGATCGTTGGCTTCCTTATTGCACTAAGTGGCGTTATTACCGTAATTTCTAGCTTTTCGGCCGCGGGTACAGCAAAAGCATTTTCCAAGAGATCCAATGGCGCCGGCAAGGTAAAAAAGAGCACAAAACTGCGGGACCGCATGGATAAGCGCTGGGATGAGCGCAATAACCAGTAGCAACTTCATATAGGGGAAGCTGCCCGCGCCTTTTAGGCGGAATTGCTCAGTACTAAATCCAACTTTCGACCCTCCACCTGGAGGGTTTTTTTGTGCCCCTTTCCGACTTCTGACCCAGCCTTCCAGCCCAACCAGCACTCGAGGGGCAAAACCCCGTGGGGTCCAGGTGGGGGTAAAGGGGGTAAATATGGGGAAAGGTGGTTGAAAAAGGGGAAAAGTGGAGTAAAGTGGGGAATTATGTAGGCAGTTGAGCCTGCTTTTGAAACCAGATTTATCTAGGGGAAGTGGGTGAGTGAGGATGTTTCTTGGTACCCACGAACCACGCTTAGATGAAAAAGGTCGCCTCATTCTTCCGGCGAAATTTCGCGAAGAGCTTTCTGCAGGTTTGGTAATAACTAAAGGACAAGAACGTTGTCTTTATGTTTTTCCATCACAAGAGTTTTCTGAAATTACTCAAACACTTAAACAAGCACCAGTTACTGCAAAGTCAGCACGTGATTACAGCCGCGTGATGTTTGCCGGTGCACACGATGAAATTCCTG
>JBIIGW010000005.1:0-18420 GCA_044236295.1 Candidatus Planktophila sp. | reverse complement strand
GCAAGATTGAAACCAGAGGTTTTAGCAGTAACTATTGGGAACAAAAATATTGCAGAGATTTGTGAGCTATCAATTGCTGATTGTGCGGTTTTCTTGAAGCAGGTTAAGTTGAATAAACGAGAAGCGCAGATTGCTGAGCGAGTTATGAAGGAAGTACATGCTCGCTTAGGATTTCTTCTTGACGTTGGATTGGATTATCTCTCTCTTGCGCGACCTGCAGGTTCTTTATCTGGTGGCGAGGCACAACGTATTCGCCTTGCAACACAGATTGGCAGTGGTTTAGTTGGAGTTCTTTATGTTCTTGATGAGCCTTCCATTGGATTACATCAGCGCGATAACAAGAGATTAATTGAGACTTTGACCCGTTTAAGAGATTTAGGAAATACATTAATAGTTGTTGAGCACGACGAAGAGACTATTCGTACTGCAGATTGGATCGTTGACATTGGACCGGGAGCTGGTGAACATGGTGGTCATGTTGTTGTTTCCGGAAGCTACGAGGAGTTGATTGCCTCAAAAGAATCAATTACGGGAGCTTATCTTTCTGGCAGAAAATCTATTGAGATTCCTAAGAAGCGACGCGCAATCGATCCTAAACGCACTTTGGTAATCAAGGGAGCCAAGGAAAACAATCTAAAGGACATTGAAGTAGAAGTACCTTTGGGAGTTTTTGTTGCTGTTACTGGAGTAAGTGGATCTGGAAAATCCACTTTAGTAAATGACATTCTCTATGTGGTTTTGGCCAACAAATTAAACGGAGCACGTTTAGTGCCTGGTAGACATAGAACGGTAACTGGCACGGATCTTCTAGACAAAGTTGTTCACGTTGATCAATCTCCGATTGGTAGAACGCCACGATCAAACCCTGCTACCTATACAGGTGTCTTTGACAAGATTCGCGCCCTTTTTGCCGAGACAAGTGAAGCGAAAATTCGTGGTTATCAGCAGGGTCGCTTTTCCTTTAACGTTAAAGATGGTCGCTGTGAGAACTGCTCTGGCGATGGCACCATAACGATTGAAATGAACTTTCTACCTGATGTGTACGTACCCTGCGAGGTTTGTCATGGAGCGAGATATAACCGAGAGACTCTTGAAGTTCATTACAAAGGAAAAACAATCGCCGAAGTACTCAACATGCCAATCGAACAGGCGAGTGGTTTCTTTGAATCAGTTCCAGCAATTGCTAGATATTTGAAAACGCTCAACGATGTAGGACTTGGTTATGTCCGTCTGGGACAGTCTGCTCCAACGTTGTCCGGGGGAGAGGCCCAGCGTGTAAAGCTTGCAACCGAATTGCAGAGACGTTCTACGGGTCGGACAATTTATGTTTTGGATGAACCCACAACTGGATTGCACTTTGAAGATGTAAATAAACTTCTGACAGTACTTAACCGTTTGGTTGATACTGGAAATACTGTTGTGGTGATTGAACACAATCTCGACGTCATCAAATGCTCTGATTGGGTCATTGACATGGGACCCGAAGGCGGCTTCCGTGGGGGAACGGTTGTAGCAGAAGGCACTCCAGAGACAATATCGGCCGTTAAAGAGAGTTACACAGGTCAGTTCTTAGGTGAGATTCTAAAAACTAATCGAAAAACTCTAGCGAGGAAGTAATTCGATGGCAGATCCGAAGAGTTATCGGCCGAGCAACATTCCTGAACATCCAGGGGTCTATCGCTTTTACAACAGTAAAGACAAGGTCATTTATGTTGGTAAAGCCAAAAATCTCAAGAATCGTTTAAGCAACTACTTTCAAGCAAACCTTGCTACAAAAACCAATCGCATGGTCCATGAAGCGGTACGTGTTGACTGGACAATCGTCAGCACAGAGTTAGAGGCGCTAGCTTTAGAGTTTAGTTGGATCAAGCAGTACCAGCCCAAGTACAACGTCCAATTCAAAGATGATAAGTCGTATCCGTACTTAGCGCTTTCCCTTAATGATGAATACCCGATGATCTTTATTACACGCAAAGATAAGCGTCCTGGTCTTAAGTACTTCGGTCCCTATACAAACGCATGGGCGCTACGAAACACTTTTGATGTTTTACTCAAAGTTTTCCCCGTTAGATCGTGTTCATCATCAAATTTTTCTCGTGCACAGCGCAGCAAACGTCAATGCTTATTGGGAGACATTGGAAAGTGTGCAGCACCATGTGTTGGTTGGATCTCTCAGGACGAGCATAAAAAGTTAGCTGGTCGTCTCAATGAGTTCATGGAGTCAGGTATGGAAAACATTCTTCCTAAACTCCATGAAGAGATGAATACCGCTGCCGACAATGAGGAGTTTGAAAGAGCTGCCCGGTTAAGAGATCAGATTGAATCTTTTGAAAAAGCGCAAAAATCTACTGAGGGAAATTTCTCTGACGATCTAGATGGAGATTTCATCTCTATCTATCACGATGGTTTTCATGCAGCGGGGTCAATATTTTCAATGCAACGGGGATCGGTAAAAGGTTCGAGGTCTTGGATAGTTGATCAAGAGATGGTTCTTGAAGGCCAAGATGAGTTGACTGCTCTTTTGTATTCAATTTATGGAACAGGAGCAATTGCTGTTCCACGGAACATTTACATTAGCGCTGAACCTGCCGATAAAGAACAACTAGAACAGTGGTTAGGACAAATTGGTTCCACCAAGGTAGAGATCAAAGTTCCACAACGAGGCGAAAAGGTAGAACTACTAGGCACCGTCAAGAGGAATGCTCAGTACTCACTTATTCAATATCTGAGTAAGCGCGCAACAGATGCAGCGGTGAGCGGTAAAGCACTTACTGAGATTGAAGAGCATCTCAACTTAAAACGAACTCCGCTTCGAATTGAATGCTTTGATATTTCAAATATATCCGGAACTTCTGTGGTGGCATCTATGGTGGTTTTTGAGGATGGAATGATTAAGAAGAGTGAGTATCGACGATTCATCATTGATACAAGCGAAGGCTTTGATGACACACGTGCGATGCACCAAGTAATCACTCGCAGGTTGAAGCGTTTGCTGGATGATCGTAAAGAGAACGAGGCCGAAGTTGCAGAGCTCGGTGGCAAGCCCAGCAAGTTTGCATACCCTCCTCAATTGATCGTTGTCGATGGTGGACAACCACAAGTAATTGCTGCTCAGCGTGCATTAAATGAGTTAGGAATAACAGATATTGCATTATGCGGACTAGCAAAACGATTAGAGGAGGTTTGGATACCTGGCTCTAAAGATCCACTGATTCTTCCGCGTAGCAGTGAGGGTTTATATCTGCTGCAACGAATAAGAGATGAGGCTCATCGCTTTGCAATCACATTCCATCGCTCCAGACGATCCAAGATTATGTTGGAGTCGATTCTTGATGAGATTCCACAGTTGGGTTCTGCGCGTAGAGCCTCATTATTAGAACGCTTCGGATCAGTTGCAGCAATTAGAAAAGCCTCCGTCGATGAGATCGCTGCCACTCCAGGCATTGGTGGCAAGATTGCATCGGTCATTGAAAGCTATTTAGAGGGAATTTCGGCGCAAAAAGTGAACACTGAAACTGGAGAAATCAGCGATAATTAATCCATGAGTTCACAGGAGACCCTGATCCTTACTGGGATGTCTGGTGCTGGCAGATCTACAGTTGCACATGCCTTGGAAGATTTAGGTTGGTATGTTGTAGATAACCTTCCTCCATCTTTGCTATCAGCGTTAGTTGCTAAGGGAACTGGACCGCAGGGTAAAGAGTTAGCCGTGGTTGTAGACGTGCGCGGCGGAGAGTTTTTTGATGAACTTTCACAGGCTTTGGCGCAGTTAAAAACAGAGTCTCTTCCATATCGATTAGTTTTTCTTGATGCCACCGATCAGGCTTTGGTGCAACGTTTTGAATCTACTCGCCGCCCCCATCCCCTTCAGAGAGAAGACCGAATTGTGGATGGAATATCTCGTGAACGAGAAAAGCTCGAAGAGATTCGCTCACAATCTGATGTAGCCATAGACACCACAAATTTAAATGTCCATCAGTTGGAAAAGCGCGTAGGTGAGATTTTTGGTAAAGGCGCAGTTAATGGTGTCAGAATCAACGTACTTTCATTTGGATATAAATATGGAATACCGGTTGACGCAGACCTGCTTTTGGATTGCCGATTCATTCCTAATCCGCATTGGAACCCAGAGTTGCGTCCACTAACAGGGCTAACCAAAGAGGTGAGTGCAGCGGTTTTAGGAAGTGATGGAGTTAGCGAATTTGTAACTAACTATGTTCACCTCGTACATTCAATGCTGACGGGATATTTGCGAGAAGGTAAGAAGTTCGTAACGATCGCAGTTGGTTGCACCGGTGGTAAGCACAGAAGCGTTGCAATCACTGCTGAAATTGCTAAACAACTGAATGAAATGGGTAGCGATATCTCTGCCCATCCCACGCATCGTGATGTTGGTCGCGAATAGTTATTTTCTTTTGATTGCTTTTGCTAAAAGTATCAACCTAAGGTTTAGGGATGCTCGATAAAAATTTTTTCAGTTTGAGCCACATTCGCACGCCGTAACTGGTTGGATTACGCCATGGCAATGACTGCATCAGTAAAGGATGAGCTATCTCGGATAGCAATTACAAAGCCATGTTGCCGAAAGGCTGAGGTATCGTCCCTACTTCGCTTTGCAGGGGGATTGCATTTAGCAGCCGGCAAAATCGTGATTGAAGTTGAACTTGATACATCTCAAAGTGCAAGAAGGTTGCGCAAAGACATAGCCGATATTTACGGTCACGATTCAGATCTAGCGGTCTTGTCATCTGGAGGTCTGCGCAAGGGATCACGTTATGTCGTCAGAGTAATTAATGAAGGTGATGCACTTGCTCGCCAGACTGGACTTGTTGATTCAAATGGTCGACCTGTGAGAGGACTGCCTCCGCAAGTAGTTTCTGCTGCTATTTGTGACTCTGAAGCAGCTTGGCGTGGAGCATTTATCGCGCATGGCTCTTTGACAGAACCTGGACGTTCATCTTCCTTAGAAATTACATGTCCAGGGCCGGAAGCAGCCTTAGCTCTAGTTGGCGCAGCGCGTCGCATGGGAATTGCCGCAAAGGCCCGTGAAGTTCGTGGTGTAGATCGAGTTGTTATTCGAGATGGTGATGCAATTGGAGTTTTACTCACACGTCTTGGCGCTCATGAAAGTGTGATGGCCTGGGAAGAGCGTCGCATGCGCCGTGAAGTCAGAGCAACGGCAAATCGTTTAGCAAATTTTGATGACGCAAATTTACGTCGCTCTGCACGCGCCGCCGTTGCGGCTGCAGCTCGAGTGCAAAGAGCTATGGAGATTTTGGGGCCAACAATTCCGGATCATTTGAAAGAGGCGGGGGAGTTGCGCATAAATCATGGACAGGCATCATTAGAAGAGCTCGGTTCACTTGCTACTCCTGCGATGACGAAAGATGCGATTGCCGGACGGATTCGTCGCTTGTTGGCGATGGCCGATAAGCGAGCGGGCGAGTTAGGAATTCCTGATACAGAGAGCGGATTGTCTCCAGATTTGCTTAATTAATCAGGAAAGCGGCAACTGTGGTGGGCGTCTCACTGATAAGATTTACTCAAGACCCCAGCGTTGTGGCAGATGTATCAACCACCAATAACGGGGTTTCTTCATTTTTACTCAGAGCCCCACTAGTACGAAGGACTCAATCATGATTAATGTAGGAATCAACGGCTTCGGGCGAATTGGCCGCAATTTTTTTCGAGCAAGCCTTACCAACCCAGAAATCAATATCGTCGGAATCAACGACTTAACTCCAAATGAGACTCTTGCTCACCTACTTAAATACGATTCGATTCTGGGTCGCCTCGGACTGCCCGTTACCTTTACCGATGATTCAATCACCGTAGACGGTAAAACAATTAAGATTTTTTCAGAGCGTGACCCAGCAAACCTTCCTTGGGCATCAGTTAAAGCCGATGTGGTCATTGAATCTACTGGAATATTTACAAAGGCTGCCGATGCTCAGAAGCACATCACTGCTGGAGCAAAGAAAGTTATTATCTCTGCGCCCGCAACGGATGAAGACATCACAATTGTTATGGGTGTAAATCACCTGAAATATGATGCAAGCAAGCACCATATTATTTCAAATGCTTCTTGCACAACCAACTGCTTAGCGCCAATGGCTAAGGTGCTCCATGACAACTGGGGAATTGTTAAAGGTTTAATGACCACAATTCACGCATATACAAATGATCAACCAATTTTGGATTTCCCTCACAAAGATCTTCGACGAGCACGCGCAGCTGCGACCAATATGATTCCTACTTCTACAGGAGCTGCCAAAGCAATCTCACTTGTGCTTCCAGAACTAAAGGGCAAGCTCGATGGATATGCCATGCGAGTTCCGATTCCAACAGGTTCTGCGACCGACTTAACAGTTGAGTTAGCCAAGGAAGCCACTGTGCAAGAGATCAACGCTGCAATGAAGGCCGCAGCACTGGGACCACTTAAGGGTTATCTGTCTTACACAGAGGACCCAATCGTCTCCTCAGATATTGTGACAGATCCATCATCTTGTATTTTTGACTCAGACTTAACAAAAGTAATTGGCAATCAGGTAAAAGTTGTTGGCTGGTATGACAACGAGTGGGGTTATTCAAACCGCCTCGTTGATCTAATCGGTTACATTGGCAAATCTCTGTAATGCCAGAGCTTTCTACTGTTGAATTAAAAGGAAAGCGTGTTTTTCTGCGCTGTGATCTTAATGTTCCCATTAAAGATGGTGTCATTAAAGATGATGGGCGAATAAAGGCATCCTTGCCAACTATTCAACTTTTGTTGAGTAAAGGTGCATCAATTGTCATTGCAGCCCATCTTGGTCGTCCTAAGGATGGTCCCACGGCAGAACTTTCACTCTCACCGGTTGCAAAGCGCCTAAGCGAACTACTAAACAAAGAAGTTAGATTCCCTGGTGAAATTACAGGTGAGGCTGTAACAAAATTAGTTGGCGCATTGGCACCCGGAGAGATAGTCCTTCTTGAAAATATTCGATTTGCATCAGCCGAGACCAGTAAAGATGAGGCCCAACGGACTGGCTTTGCTAAAGAGCTGGCTACTTTTGCAGAGTTTTATGTTGGAGATGGTTTCGGGGCTGTGCACCGTAAACATGCTTCGGTCTTTGATCTTCCTAAATTACTTCCACATGCATCAGGCAACCTCATTGATGCAGAGGTTAAAGTCTTAAAAACGCTGACAGAGAATCCAGAGCGTCCTTATGGGGTTGTACTTGGAGGCGCAAAAACCTCTGACAAATTAGCAGTGATTGAAAACCTTCTTGGCAAAGTTGATGTTTTGGCTATTGGCGGAGGGATGGTCTTTACGTTCTTGAAAGCTCAAGGAAAAGAGATTGGCACATCTTTAGTAGAAAACGAAATGCTAGAAGAGGTTAAAGCTTTGATTGAGAAAGCAAAGCAACTTGGGGTAAAGCTTCTACTACCTACTGACATAGTTGTTGCTCCTTCATTTTCAGCAGATGCTCAACCTACATTGGTCTCTGTCGATGAAATTCCACGAGATCAGATGGGTCTAGACATTGGACCAGAATCAGCCGAGAGTTATGCAACGCAGATACTTCTTTGTAAAACTCTTTTTTGGAATGGACCAATGGGAGTTTTCGAATTTGCAAACTTTGCAGCTGGAACCAAAACAGTTGCGCAGGCTTTAACGCAGATCAAAGGTATGAGTGTTGTTGGGGGTGGCGACTCTGCTGCGGCAGTAAGAGCTTTAGGTTTTCAGGACTCACAATTTGGGTACATCTCCACTGGAGGCGGTGCATCACTGGAGTACCTAGAAGGAAAAGAACTTCCAGGTCTAGTAGCGTTAGATTTGGCTTAATAAACACTAGAATCCGAAGCTACTAGAGGAGATAAAGATGCGTAAGCCGTTGATGGCAGGTAACTGGAAGATGAATTTGAATCATCTTGAGGCAATAGGTGTTGCTCAAAAACTGGTTTACGGGTTAAGTGATAAAGATTATGACGCTGTAGATGTGGTAGTAATTCCTCCGTTTACAGATATACGTTCCATTCAAACTTTAGTTGATGGTGACCGCTTACGGTTGCAGTATGGCGCTCAGGATCTCTCTCCAGAAAGCAGCGGAGCATTTACGGGGGACATCTCTGGATCGATGCTTAAAAAGCTTGGTTGCACCTATGTCGTTATCGGGCATTCAGAACGTCGCAGCATTCACAACGAGAGTGACACTTTGATCAATCGCAAAATCAAAGCTGCGCTAGCAAATGAATTAACGCCAATTTTTTGCGTGGGAGAAGATTTAGCTGTGCGGGAATCGGGTATGCATGTCTCCCATGTTATTCGCCAAGTGCGCGCAGGATTAGAGGGCTTTACAAAACCAGAGCTCAAGAGAATCACAATTGCATACGAACCTGTTTGGGCTATTGGCACGGGTAAAACCGCCACGCCAGAAGATGCTCAGGAAGTTTGCGCGGCAATTCGTGAAGAGATTGAAAATATTGGATCTAGCGACATCGCCGGCAATATGAGGATTCTTTATGGTGGATCGGTCAAGTCTTCCAACGTAGTTGAGATCATGAAAATGGAAGATATTGACGGGGCCCTTATTGGTGGAGCAAGCCTAGATCCTGAGGAATTGGCTAAAATTGCTAAGTTTTACGCGGTAGCAGAGTAAACAATTAGCCGATGAGACGGGTATCCTTACCCTCTACGAACTAGGAGTTTTTAAAGTGATACTAGGTCTTTCCATAGCTTTAATGATTACAAGTACTCTCATGATTCTCTTGGTGCTCCTGCACAAAGGTAAGGGGAGCGGTCTTTCTGATTTGTTTGGTGGAGGTATTTCTTCCAACTACGGTGGTTCATCTGTAGTAGAACGAAACCTCGATCGCATAACAATTGTTGCTGGTGGAGTGTGGTTTTCTCTAGTAGTTGCACTTTCGCTTTTGCTCAAATAGTTCAGTTGTAAATCCAAGTAATTTTCTTGTAAATATCTAAGGAGCACACAATGGCAAGTGCAATTCGCGGAAGTCGCGTTGGAGCTGGTCCAATGGGCGAGGCAGAGCGTGGAGATTCAATTGCCCGTGCCTATGTCTCTTATTGGTGTGCAAATGGACATGAAGTTCGTCCATCTTTTGCAGTTGAAGAGACGGTTGTAATCCCAGCCGAATGGGACTGTCCAAAGTGCGGTTACCCTGCAGGAAGAGATCGCAATAATCCACCTAGTCCAATTAAAAACGAGCCTTATAAAACTCATCTTGCCTACGTTAAAGAACGACGCACAGATTCTGAAGGCGAAAGACTTCTCGAAGAGGCGCTCCGTAGATTACGTGGAGATGACGACTAAATAATTTTTACAATGCTTCGGCTGCGGCTAGTAAATTAGAAATGCCCTCAGCTCGATTTTTAAGATTGAGTCTGAGCAATGGATACTCCCTTAATTTCAGCGCATTTGCATCGCCTAGAGCTTGTGCAGCAATCAACGTGCTTAAGGTGAATTTCTGACCGGGTATTTCAAAGTCACAATCACTCTCTCCGGTTATTTGAAGAAATACCCCATTGGGTTGACCGCCTTTGTGAAACTGGCCAGTTGAATGCAAGAAGCGAGGACCCCAACCAAAAGTCACAGGCCTTTGTGACTTACGAGTAAGTACTTCGCGCAGTTCTTCAATTCGCGAATCGCCCACTCGATCCAAATAAGCCATGATTGAGATGTAACCACCTGAAGGAATCGATGCAATCAGTGATTTCAAAGCCTGCTTAAGATCAATTCCTTGTCCGAAAATTTCAATCTCTCCATCGAGATGATCAGGAGTAAGTAAGGGTTTTGTTCCCTTCCATTGTGACAATAGAGAAGATGTTGCATCCTTAGCTTCTGTCACGTTGGGCTGATTAAAGGGATCAACCTTTAATGCAAAACAAATTAAGGACGTTACCCACTCCCAGATTATAAATTGAGCCGATAAGTCGGCAGCAACAACTAAATCTGCGCTACCACCGAAAGCCACACTAAAGATGTCGACATCCTTGATCTTGCTCGATGATTTGACGACAACTGGCAATCTTCCGACTTTATTCTTGCCTGTGGATTCTGCAACTAATTGTTCTATCCAATCACTTAACCCTGGCATGGAACTTTCTGTATCAGTGAAGGAGATATATTGCTTTCCAACGTAGGATATTAAATAGGCAATATCGCAGACTAACTGTGGATCTGAAAGAAATGCGGCTTTTGCATCATCTGCATTGTCGAGCAAAACTGAAACATCAATTCCTAATACTGCAGCAGGTACAAGACCAAATGCGCTAAGTGCACTAAAGCGACCACCTACATGGGGATCAGCATTAATGACTGTGAATCCCTGTTCTCTTGCCTGATTATCTAGAGCTGAACCTGGATCGGTAATAAAAACCATGTGCGCTCTTGGATCAAGATTTTTACTCACAAATGCCTCTTCAAAAATTGCGCGTTGACTAGTGGTTTCTACTGTAGTTCCTGATTTAGAACTCACTATCACCAACACCTTTGAGAGATCATTACTTAAGGCTCGTTTTAAATAGGAAGGATCGGTGGAGTCCATAACAAACAACTGTTTTTCATAGGTTGCTGCAATCACCTCTGGGGCCAATGAGGATCCACCCATTCCGCAGAGAATGAATGCATTCTTATCACGATGCTTAGCTGCCAGTGCATCCAACAAAGGCAAAAGTTCACGTGATTGATTTGGAAGATCTATCCAATTCAATCTAATTGCCGCCTCAGTTGCGGCTTGCGGGCCCCATAAAGTGGCATCTTGTTGTGCAAGTCTTGTGTGGGCTTGCAACAAATCCTGGTACTCACTGCAGGTTCGATCAATTTTAGATAGTGCGCCACCGCTAATTTTGATCATTTTTGCTCACTTATTTTCACTGGTGCTCACTTATGAAGTGCGGTCTCGACATTATTTTGTAGTTCACTCCATGCCTGTGCGAACTTCTTGACACCATCTATCTCAAGTTCTGCGGTTACATCATCTAGTGAAATGTTCAATGCTGTTAACCCCTTTAGAACTTCAATAGCATCCTGATATCTGCCGGTAATTGTGTCACCACGTAAAACCCCATGATCAATAAGAGCATCCAGAGTAGATTGCGGCATAGTGTTGACTGTATCTGGAGCTATTAATTCAACAACGTATGCTGTATCAGGATACGAAGGATCCTTTACCCCGGTCGATGCCCATAATGGTCGCTGCTTGTGAGCACCTTTTGTCGCAAGTGCGCTCCATTGAGGTGAATTAAACTTGTCTTCAAATAACTGATACGCAAGATGAGCATTAGCAATGGCCGCTTTTCCTAGCAATTTTGTCGCTTCTGGCGAACCATTTTCTTTTAGTTTGGCATCAATTGAAGAATCTATTCTGCTAATAAAAAAGGATGCAACCGAGTGTATTTTCGATGGATCTTGGCACTGACTTGCACCCTTAATGAAGGCGTCAATTACCTGACCATATCGTTTTATGGAAAAAATCAAAGTGACGTTGACACTTATTCCTTGTGCTAGCAAGGCGGTGATTGCTGGCAAACCTTCAATCGTTGCAGGAACTTTAATCATGACGTTTGCTCTGTCGATTAGCTTCCACAATCTTTGGCCTGCCTCGATGGTTGCATCTGTGTCATGAGCCAAACGGGGATCAACCTCAATACTCACTCGACCATCTATTCCTTTAGAAGTTTTATAGATGGGATAGAGAAGATCGCAAGCTGCGCGGACATCATCGGTTGTGAGTTTTTCAATAACCTCATCAACTGAGGAGCCCCTCATTGATTCAATGTCGCGTGCGTATTCAGAACCATTACTGATCGCCGAACTAAAAATGCTCGGATTTGTGGTTACGCCTACTACAGCAGAGGTTGCAATTCGTGAAGGTAGTGAGTGCGCATCAGTTCCGGAGATTTTTGCCCTTGATAAATCATCTAACCAGAATGAAGTGGCGCAACCTTGAAGTTCTTCTAGACTAACAAGACCCATATTTATTTGACCAACTTCTTTACTTGACCAACGACGCTTTCAACTGAAAATCCAAACTCTTTGAACAATCGCTTTGCATCGGCCGACGCACCGTAATGTTCAAGAGATATGGCTAGTCCCTTATCTCCAATGTATTTATGCCATCCCTGGGCGATTCCAACTTCAATGCTGACCTTAAGAATGTTTGGCGGCAAAACGCTTTCTTTGTAGCTCTTATCTTGTTCGTCAAACCACTCTAGGCAAGGAGCGCTCACAACTCGAACAGATACTCCATCAGATTCCAGAGTTAGCGCTGCTTCAACTGCAAGACTGAGTTCGGAGCCAGTTGCTATCAAAATTACCTGCGGGTTATTTGTGTCCTTTAAAACGTATGCTCCCTTTGAAACATTGGATGCAGATCCGTAAATTGTTCTATCAAGTACAGGCAAATTTTGACGAGAGAGTAAAATTCCTACAGGACGATTTCGAACCATAATTGTTTTCCAGGCTTCTGCAACTTCATTTGCATCACCAGGTCGCACGACATCTAATCCTGGGATGGCGCGCAACGCAGCAAAATGTTCAATCGGTTGGTGAGTTGGACCATCTTCGCCGACACCAATGGAATCGTGGGTCCACACAAAGGTGGATGCAATGTTCATTAGCGCCGCTAATCTGACAGCGGGGCGCATGTAATCACTAAAGACAGCGAAAGTTCCACCAAAACTACGTGATAGACCATGCAGCGCTATACCGTTAAGTATCGCGCCCATTGCATGTTCTCTAATGCCAAAGTGAATGATGCGGCCATAAGGATTAGCCCCTGCGATCGAACTTGTATTTGGCAGAAAACTTTGAGCACCCTTAATGCTTGTGTTGTTGGAACCTGCTAAATCAGAAGATCCGCCCCAGAATTCCGGTAAGTGATCTGCTAACGCATTAATAACTTCTCCTGATGCTGCGCGGGTGGCCATATCTTTTCCTGCTGGGAAAACTGGAATTGTGCTGTCCCAGTTATTTGGAAGTTCTTTGGCTCTTAATCGCTCTAACAGTTTGGCTCTTTCTGGCTGGGCTTCTGCCCACAGAGTGAAAGTCTTTTCCCAAGTGGCTCTTACTTCAGCGCCCCGTTTTTTGACTTCTCTTGCGTGTGCAAGAACATCTGCAGGCATCGCAAAGTCTTCTTCGGGGTTAAGACCCAATGCTGTTTTTGTAGCCTTTATCTCTTCAGCTCCAAGTGCAGAACCATGGGAGGCAGCAGTGCCTTGTGCTTTAGGTGCCGGCCAAGCAATGACAGATTTCATTCGTATCAATGAGGGTTTGTTGACTTCTTTTTTTGCGGCTTCCATTGCTGCATCAAGTGCGATCAGGTCAACATCGCCATTTGCTAGTGCAGCTACATCTATAACGTGCCAACCATATGCACTATATCGAGCTGATACATCTTCAGTAAAAGCATTATGTGTATCGCCTTCAATCGAAATTCTGTTGTCGTCATAAATGACATTTAATGAGCCCAAGCTTTGTGTACCGGCAAGAGAAGATGCCTCCGCACTGACACCTTCTTGTAAGTCGCCATCCGAGCAGATAACCCAAATGCGATGATCAAAAATTGACTGTGATTGCTGTGAATCCGGATCTAACAAACCGCGTTCAAATCTTGACGCCATTGCCATACCAACGGCAGTTGCAATTCCTTGACCTAAGGGACCTGTCGTCATCTCAACTCCGGCAGTGTGTCCATACTCTGGATGCCCAGGGGTTAAAGAGCCCCACGTTCTAAAGTTTTCTAGATCATTCATTTCAAGACCGTAACCACTCAAGTAAAGTTGAATATACAAAGTAAGTGATGAGTGACCACAAGAGAGTATGAAACGATCACGGCCTAACCAATGTGGGTCGCTTGGATCATGAACTAAGTGACGTTGAAAAAGAAGATATGCAACTGGAGCCAGCGACATTGCCGTCCCTGGGTGACCGTTTCCAACTTTTTGGACCGCATCTGCAGCTAAAGCGCGCGCATATGCGACGGCTCGATCATCAAGAGTTGTCCATCCGGCCGGTTTACTCATTTTATATCCATTCTTATTCGGGTCGATAGGAAAACTCTCCATGCACTTATCCAAAGAACCGCGGCGCCCAATAAATGAAAACCAACTATTAAGGCTGGCACTCCTAAAAAGTATTGAACATAGCCAATGACTCCCTGAGCCAAGGCAATTATAGTAAAGGTGCGTAATTTGATCTTTGTTTGAGGCAAGGTGCCGACAGCGACATAGAAAGCAATAGTTAATCCAAAAAGAAATACAACAAAGTCGGCATGCAAAATAGCGACGGTTCTTATATCAAATGAAAAACGTGGTGCTTGGGCATCACCAGCATGAGGTCCCGACCCTGTTACGACCGTTCCTAAAATCATCACCAAAAACATAATTGATACATGCGCTTTGGCCAGGGAGCGAGTTAACTTAGATGATTCAATACTTATTGATGGAGCAAATCTGCGCATATGAATAGATGATGCACCCGCAATCAAGACCATTGATAATAAAAGGTGGAGCGCAACAGTAATTGGATTGAGATCGGTTAATACCGTGATTCCACCTAAGATTCCTTGTCCGAATATTCCTAGAAACTGACCCATAGCTAGTGAGCGCAGATCTCTTCGTCCGCTTTTTAACACTGAAATGATTACAACTAGTGAAGCCAAAACAAGTGCGAAGGTGAGCATTCGATTCCCGAACTCAATCCAAACATTGAGGACAGGTTCAGCTTGATGGGGAACCGGTGTGTAAGAACCCGGAGTACATTCCGGCCACGTAGGACATCCAAGACCTGAGCCCGTTAGACGAACCGCTCCACCCGTTACGACCAGTGCGGCCTGCAAAAAAAGGAGTACCGCGCTAGCGGGGATTAAAACCCTGGCAGCTGAAAATCTTGAGCCTACAACTGCAGTATGGGACATGGGTAAAGCCTATTGAGTGCGGGGGTGGGCGCGTTCCAACTGGCAGGAGGTGTCGAATTACGACACAATAGTGTTGTGAAAATAACAGGCTCGATGGTGGTCGGTGAGGACGTTCGCACGCGCGATCTTGTAGCTCGATCAATTCTAGAAAATGGCCCATCAACTGCTGCGATTCTGGGGGAGCGCTTGGCGCTGACTGCGACAGGAATTCGCAGACACTTAGAGCTTTTAATTGCAGATGGACTAATTGAGGCTCGAGAACCGCGATCTCTTGCAATTCGTGGAAGAGGCCGTCCATCAAAAGTCTTTGTTATGTCCGACAAAGGTCGTGAGCGCTTCGAACACTCTTATGATGATTTAGCGGTCGCAGCGCTTAAATTTATGTCTGCTCAATCCGGAAATCAACTTGTAGATGGATTTGCACAGTCTCGTGCAGATGACATTGAACGTAAGGCCTTAGATTCAATGTCTAAAGGTGCAAACAAGACCGCGGCTCTAGCATCGTTTTTAACTGAGCAAGGTTACGCAGCGAGTGTAGATAACAAAGTAATGGGTCAAGAGTTAATTCAACATCATTGCCCAATTGCACACGTTGCAGCAGAGTTTCCACAACTATGTGAGGCAGAAACCTCGGCACTTTCAAAGATTTTAGGGACACATGTTCAGCGTTTAGCAACCATTGCTCACGGTGATGGTGTCTGCACAACATTTATTCCAAAATTACCAACTACTACTAACAAAAAATCGAAAACATCAAGAAACGGGGAACGCGCATGACTACAGCACATCCAGAGCTCGAAGGTCTTGGCAACTATGAATATGGTTGGTCAGATAAGAGTGAAATTGGTGAGAATGCAAAGCGTGGAATCAACGAAGATGTTGTTCGAGATATCTCTGCTAAGAAGTCAGAGCCTGCCTGGATGTTAGATTTAAGACTTAAGGGACTGAGCCTTTTTGAGAAAAAGCCGATGCCTAACTGGGGATCAGACCTTTCAGGAATTTTCTTTGACACAATTAAATATTTCGTTCGCTCTACTGAAAAGCAGGCAACAACATGGGATGACCTGCCCGATGAAATTAAAAACACCTATGATCGATTAGGTATCCCAGAGGCAGAAAAACAAAGACTTGTATCTGGTGTTGCCGCTCAGTACGAATCAGAAGTGGTTTATCACTCGATTCGAGAAGATCTTGAAGCTCAGGGTGTGATCTTCCTTGATACCGATACTGCTTTGAAACAACACCCGGAACTTTTCAAAGAGTATTTCGGAACCGTTATTCCTGTTGGAGATAATAAATTTGCAGCCCTTAATACATCTGTATGGTCAGGTGGCTCTTTTATCTACGTACCAAAGGGTGTTCACGTTGACATTCCACTGCAGGCATATTTCCGCATTAACACTGAGAACATGGGACAGTTCGAAAGAACTTTGATTATTGCCGATGAAGATTCCTACATTCATTATGTAGAGGGCTGCACAGCACCTATCTATAAATCAGATTCTTTGCACTCTGCCGTCGTTGAAATTATCGTTAAAAAGGGTGCCCGTGTTCGCTACACAACAATCCAAAATTGGTCAAACAATGTTTATAACTTAGTTACAAAGCGCGCAACATGTGCTGAAGGTGCAACTATGGAATGGGTCGATGGCAATATCGGCTCAAAGGTAACAATGAAATATCCAGCGATCTTTTTGATGGGTCCTCATGCTAAAGGTGAAACGCTTTCACTTGCATTTGCTGGAGAAGGTCAGCATCAGGATTCAGGAGCAAAAATGGTTCATGCTGCTCCGTACACTTCATCATCTGTTATCTCTAAGTCAGTTGCACGTGGCGGCGGACGAACTTCTTATAGAGGTCTTGTTCAAGTACAAGAAGGTGCACATCATTCAAAGAGCACCGTTAAATGCGATGCTCTATTGGTAGACACCATTTCACGTTCTGATACATATCCTTATGTAGATATCCGTGAAGATGACGTTTCCATGGGACACGAAGCTACTGTTTCAAAAGTTAGCGATGATCAACTGTTCTACTTAATGTCACGCGGACTAAATGAAGATGAAGCAATGGCGATGATTGTTCGTGGGTTTATCGAACCAATTGCGCGCGAACTTCCAATGGAGTACGCACTAGAACTCAACAGATTGATTGAACTCCAGATGGAAGGTGCCGTAGGTTAATGTCAGTTTTAACTACTAATTACTTAACTCCGACGGGAAGAGAAGAGGCGTGGCGTTTCACACCTCTAAAACGCCTGCGGGGACTCCATGATGGAACGGCGGTTCAATCAGATCGCGAGTCATTGTTTACAAAGGGTGCACTGCCATCCGGAGTTTCATTTATTCGTGAGAACCTAGAACCTTTATCTGCATCCGATGATGTCATCATTGAACGTGTCAGGGGAGCAGCAGGTTCGGTTGCACATCTTGCTATCGCAGCAAATACCGAGCTGACTGAACCAATTTTCTTGGGTCGCACATCTGGAGGGATAGACAAGGCTGAATTCTCACGTGTTCGAATTTCACTAGGCACACATGCAGTTGCAACTGTGATTGTTGAAAATACGACAGATACTGTTTTGGCGGAGGATCTAGAGATTTACTTGGCTCCTGGATCAAATCTCAAATTTGTAACTCTTCAAGAGTTCGAATCTAAATCTGTCTACACAGCTCGCCACCATGCCATAGTTGATAAAGATGCAGTTTTTAAGTCAATTACGGTGACAGTTGGGGGAGATGTTGTGCGAATTCTTCCAACAGTAGCTTTTAAGGCACCAGGTGCATCGGCCGATCTCTTAGGTGTTTATTTTGCAACTGCTGGACAGTTCTTCGAACATCGAAATCATATTGATCACGCAGTTCCACACGCTAAATCAAATGTGAATTACAAAGGTGCATTAGCTGGTCAAGATGCGCACACTGTATGGATTGGTGATGTCTTAATCCGTGCGGCTGCAGAGGGGACTGATACCTACGAACTAAACCGCAATCTCCTGCTATCCGATGGTGCACGTGCTGATTCTGTACCTAACCTGGAGATTGAAACAGGCGAAATTGTTGGTGCAGGACACGCAAGCACGACAGGCCGCTTTGATGATGAGCAGCTCTTCTACTTGATGTCACGCGGTATCGCTATGGCAGATGCCAGACGACTGGTAGTTCGAGGTTTCTTCAACGAAATTGTTTCAGAAATTGGCAATGAAGATGTTCAACATCGAATCATGGATCGAATTGATAATGAGCTTGAAAAGGCGGGACGCAATGTCTGACCTACAGTTTGACCAGATTCATGAAGGCAAACCAGTGCTCATTGAAAAAAATGGCAAGAGCATCTGTGTTGCACGAGTCGGCCAGGAAGTCTTTGCTGTCGCAGACACGTGTACACATTCAGAAGCGTCGCTTTCCGAAGGGGAGACAGATGGTTTCAAAATCGAATGCTGGCTACACGGTGCAGAGTTTGACCTGCGAACTGGCCAAGCCTTGACGCTGCCCGCAAATATCG
>JBIIGW010000055.1:0-6663 GCA_044236295.1 Candidatus Planktophila sp. | reverse complement strand
AGAAACTCATCCACCCGCGTGTGTTCTGGCATAATCAAACCCTACTTCTATTAAGTTTTATCTTTGGGATTTCATGGGAGATTCAAATGGGCGTTGACAAACAGCAGATAAGAGAGCGGGCTCGCCGCGATCGTACGCAAAAATTCATTCCATCAAATTTTAATGTGATATTGAAAGCACCCGAGATTCAAGCTGCCTCAGGGATTGCTTCTTACATTTCCTATGAAACCGAGCCAAGCACCGAAGAGATAAACCAAGCATTTTTGCGAAGTGGAAAAAAAGTTTACTTACCGAGAATTAACGGGGATATTCTTGAATGGGTAAATTGGAATGGGGAACAAAGTTCTCTTCGCGCCAAGAAAAAAATCCTTGAACCCACCGGAGATGCAATAACAGACCTATCCGTGATCACCGCAATCGTGGTTCCTGCACTAAGAGTTGATCAATCGGGCTTTCGTCTTGGCCAAGGTGGAGGTTATTACGATCGATCTTTGCCAGCTTTAAATGCTTGGAAGGTTGGTTTGGTCTATCCGGGTGAACTATCTAGTGAAGAACTTCCACATGAGCCGCATGATGTTCCATTGGATGCTGCAGCAACACCATCAGTTCTAATCCGTTTTAAACGTTAGGTAGATTGCGCGCCATTACAACGCGTTGGATTTGATTGGTCCCCTCATAAATCTGAGTCAATTTTGTATCGCGCATCATTCGCTCAACAGGATAGTCACTGACATATCCATAGCCACCTAGGACTTGAATTGCATCTTGGGTGACCTTCATTGCAACATCACTTGCAAGGCATTTGCTAGCAGCAGAGAAGAATCGAAGGTCTTTCTCATTATTCTCACTCTTTACTGCTGCCGAATAAGTAAGAAGCCGTGCTGATTCTATGTTCATGGCCATATCTGCCAACATAAATTGAATCGCTTGAAAATCAAAAATTGGTTTCCCAAACTGTTGACGCTCATGTGCATACTTTGTCGCAACATCAAATGCACCTTGCGCCAAGCCAATCGCCTGTGCGGCAATTGTAATGCGCGTATGGTCAAGAGTGTCCATCGCCAAGGCAAAACCTTTTCCAACTTCACTGATTCGTCGATCATCACTGAGTTGAACATTGTCAAAGTAAACTTCACGAGTCGGTGATCCGCGCATTCCCATTTTCTTCTCTGGGGCGCCAAATGAAACACCTGGATCTGATTTTTCTACAATAAAAGCAGTAATTCCTTTTGTGCCAAGCGATGGGTCACCTTGAGCGATTACAGAGTAAAAATCTGATTCTCCAGCATTTGTAATCCATTTTTTACTTCCGTTTAAAACCCAACCGTCACCAGATCGCTCAACTTTTGTACGAAGTGCAGCCGCATCTGATCCTGCCTCTGATTCTGAAAGACAGTAAGAAAATCCTGAACCTTTAACTAACTGTGGAAGCCAACGCTTTTTTTGCTCCTCGTTGCCGCCAAGTAATAGCGGAACTGATCCCAATTTATTGACTGCAGGAATCAAAGACGAAGAACCACACACTCGCGCTACTTCTTCAATGATCAAAACTGTTGCAAGCGCATCGGCGCCATCGCCGCCATATTCTGTAGGGACATGTGCAGCAAATAAACCATTCTTAATTAGTGCATTTTTTGCTTCAACTGGAAAACGGTGTTCCTCATCAACTGCCTGCGCATGCGGTGCAATCTCTTTCTCGGCCAAAGCTCGCACGCTTGTACGCAACTCCTTATATTCAGAAGGCAGATCAAATACATTGTCCATTAGGAACCATTCTTATCGCGTTGAGCAAGCTGTTGCAGATATAAATTATAGTCGGCTAACTCATCCGGCTGCCCCATGGCTGCGCTGCGTGCAATGTTTCGATCAAGCCTCTTACTCTCACGGGAGTCATCGCGCATCCATTGAATGAAGGTTGCAATTAAGGCCAGGAGTATCGGTAGCTCGCCCATTGCCCAACCAATAGATCCTCCTAGTTTTTGATCTGCCAATAAATCTGAAACCCAAGGGGTTTGAAGCGATGCGTAGTAGCCCTTATCAATCAATGTTGTTGTTGACATTAACGCGACCGAGAAAAACGCATGGATACTCATGGCTGCAAACAAGACGACTATGCGCAGTAGATGAGGAATCTTTCGTGGATTTGGGTCCACTCCGATTATTACAGAAAAGAAAAGATATCCCGCTGCTAGAAAATGAATGGTCATGAATAAGTGCCCAACGTGACTGGCCATCATAATTGCAAACAAATCTGTGAAGTAGAGAGCAAATAGTGAGCCATCAAAAATAATGAGTGCAACGATTGGATTTGTAAAGACAATTCCAATTCTAGAATGTAAAACTGCAATTAAAGATCCTCTTACGCCGCGCTCTTGAGGATTGCGTCCCTGGGGCAACGTTCGTAGGGCTAAAGTAATTGGTGCACCAAGAACCAAACCGATTGGTGCAATCATTCCTATAACCATGTGGGCAATCATGTGATACGAAAAGGAAAAGTTTGCATAAAGGCCTAAGCCACCACTAGTTGCAAAATCAACTGCGGAGATTCCTAATGCAAAGGCAACGGTTCTACCGACAGGCCATTTGTCTCCTCGCTTTGTAAGAACAACTACACCCTTTATGTATAAGGCAACAAGCAAAACTAGAACACCGATTATCAAGGAGTTTGGTTCATATCCAAATAACACTCGCGAAAGGGTTGGTTCACCCGGTGTGTTTATTCCAACAATTGAAAGTGCAGCGTTGAATTCTTGCTTGCCAGGACGATCTGGAGAAGCATTTGAGCTTAACCAGGTTCCCATGACAACAGTTATGCCCATGATTAATGCTTCAACTGCAAGAAGTCTTCCAAAACTAATCCAATTGATTTCGCTCTTCTTTTCCAAATTCTTACGGTGTAGATAACCAAGTCCAATTAATGCGATAGTTGCAATTGATTTAGCAATAACTGCACGCGCATAAGCCGAATCCCATGCATCAACAAAATTAAGCCGTACCCAAGCATTTATAACTCCGCTCAATACAACAGCGATCGCAGACCAAAGCGCCAACTGACTAAATCTAGGAACAGCAATTACTCGATCAGTGGAAGAGAGAAAAGCAATTGCAAAGATTCCTCCCACCCACAAGCTAAGAGCAATAACGTGAATAACGAGTGAGCCAATGACCAACATGTGTGACCCACTTGATGCAGCATGGCTTTGAAAAACAGGTGCAGTAATACCTACTAATGCAATAAACATTAAGACTGTAGTTGTGACAACAGAGCGGATTTTAAAGGCGGCGGTAAAGACAATAAGAGCTACCAATGCCTGAATAGCCAAGTACCTACCAAGCGTAATCTGCGTAATAAAAGAACGCAGAACCGTTGGATCTAAAGCATCTTGAATTGAACTTGCCAGAATTGTCGCAAGAGTAAGAACTATTGTTCCGATTGATCCAATAAACCAAACCAACGCAGAAATCTTGAGCAGCGACCTTAATTTTTCACTTGATGTTGAAAATCTACCGCCCACATCAAGAAGAAGAAAAGCCATTGCTAATAATGAGCCAACTGCTGCAAAAGATCCCGCAAGTTGTAAAAACTTGAAACTAAGAGTTAATGAACTCATCTTTCAGAAAAAAGCTTGCGTGCATAAAGAGAAAGACCAATAGTTACGACCACTGCACCAATTAGAAGCAAAATTACAAATACATTGGTAGCCCAACTACTACTAGCTGGAGATTGTTCCTGAGAAGGTTCTGGGCTTGGCTCGACAGGTGCAATATTACTTGGTGCTAAATACTTAAATGAAAAGTCACCCTCTAAAGGTACATCGCCATCCGAAAGTAATGTGTAGGTGACTTTATACATTCCCGTTACAACAAGTGTTTTCAATCCAACTGATGCACTCAAATCTGAAATTGAAATCGTTCCATCATCTACACGTTCACCATTTGGGTCTTTAACAGTTATGACATTTGCATCTACTGCATCAGCTAAAAGTGGAAGTTGTCCTGTAATTGTGACATTTGTTGGTGAAACAGAAACAGTTGAACCGCTAATGGGCGATGTGCTAACCAAGGTGTTGGCGCTTGCAGAGTGTGCGGTAAATGAAAGAAAGCCAAAAGAAAGGAGAACTGCCAGTACAGAAAGACGAACAGTAACTTTTGTCATCTCAACTTCCCCTCAACTTCAATGGAAACGGCACCTGGAAGCGCCTCAATTCGCTCCTATCGTCTCATTTCTTTACAATTAATGCATGCCCCGCAAAAAATGCGGCCAATAAACGGCGGTTAACAAACGGGTAGTGCTGGGATAGGAGGAGCAAAGATGCCTACATACCAATATGCATGCATCGCATGCAGCCATGAGTTTGAAGTGGTCCAAAGCTTCTCAGATGAATCTCTGACAAAGTGTCCTGAGTGCCAAGGGGAGATTCGTAAGATTTACTCGGCAGTCGGTGTGGTCTTTAAGGGTTCTGGTTTTTATAAAACCGATTCAGCAAAAAAATCTGTTTCGCCGGACCCTCCTAAAGCGTCACCAAAATCACCTGCTCCTAGCTCTGATTAATCTTGGTGGTGTGGCGGTTTATCTGAAATAATTTCAGCATCTCGTTTTGCTTGTTCTGCAGCTGCTTCTGGATCAATCTCATCAGAAGTAATTTGCGGAAAGAGATCACTCATAACCGAGAGTCTACCCACTTACTATGAAATGAGAACTCTGTGTTTGAAAATCTGGGCCGCGTAATCGTTCGACACCGCAAATCTGCCGTCGCCTTATTCATTATCAGCGTGCTTTTTTCTGGGGTAATCGGTTCCTTAGTTTTTAGCCGACTTGATTCTGGTGGTTACTCCAACCCCGCAAGTGAGTCTTATGAGGTTTATGAGTATCTTAAAAATGATCTAAAGATTGAAGACCCTGCAATAGTTGTTGTGGTAGATGCAGAGGTTGTTGATGTTACAGATCCTACTGTTGTGCAAAAAGCAGCAACCCTTGAGGCAAAGATTGCCCAAGAACCTGGTGTTGAAAGAACTCTTTCCTATTGGAGCTCAGGTGGTCTGGATTCTTTGAAGTCTAGCGATGGCAAAGCTGCATATATTTTAATTTATGCTGATGGTGATGCATTTAGTCCGGAGAGTCAAAAGCTTGGTAAGTTTTTTCAAGAAAACTATGACGGCTCTTATGAAGGCTTGACCCTTTATGCCGGAGGCGTTGGTGTTGTTAGCCATGCAATTACAAAGAAGATTTCTGATGACTTAAAAATTGCCGAAGCAATTTCCATTCCACTTACTTTTATCCTGCTTGCATTTGTCTTTGGTGCACTTGTTGCATCAGCAATGCCGTTAATTGTGGGTGTGGCAGCAATACTTGGTGCATTTTTTATTCTTTATCTCTTTACATTGTTTACCGATGTAAGTATCTATGCTTTAAACCTAACCACAGGTATGGGTCTTGGCCTTGGTATCGACTATGCATTGCTCATGGTTAATCGATTCCGCGAAGAGCTAAGGCGCGGTAAAACCGTTGAGGACTCGGTCATAACAACGGTAGCAACTGCAGGAAAAACTGTTTTCTACTCTGGATTAACAGTGTTAGTAACGCTTTTATCTCTCACGTTCTTTCCTCTGCCATTTTTAAAATCATTTGGGTATGCAGGAGTTTCAGTAGTAACTATTGCTGTGATCGGTGCGATTATCGGACTACCTGCAATTTTGGCAGTCATTGGTAAAAAAGTTGATAAAGGTTTGATTCGTAAATCTTCAATCACTCCAAAAGATGATGGTCGATGGGCACAGACGGCGCGCTTTGTTATGAAAAGACCAGTTGCAGTAGTTGTTCTTTCACTTATCTTTATTGGAATACTGACAGCTCCGATCGCAAATATTAAGTTCTCTCAGGGCGATGCACGTATGTTGCCAGCAACAAATAAGGCAGCGATTGCAACCGCGCTTCAAGCAGAGAGATTTGCTGGGCGTACTGGGGAACCGATTGAAATCATTATTAAGGGTGGATCAAGTAAGACAGAAGAGATAGCAACCTATATTTCCAAACTCCAAGTTGAACCAGGAGTTGTAGCCGTAGTACCACCTGAGATTTACGGCAGTGATGTTCGCATCATTGCTTATCATTCAATGTTGCCTCGCACACCAGAGGCTCAAGAGCTAATTCATTCAATTAGAGATTTGTCATCTGTAGAGCAAACGTTAGTTGGAGGTGTTGCAGCCGACTACACAGATTCACAGGATGCAATTTCGCAAACACTTCCTTGGGCATTTGGTTGGATTGCCCTCAGCGTTTTGATTCTGATCTTTGTTTTCACTGGTTCAATAATCCTGCCAATTAAAGCAGTGATACTAAATGTGCTTTCACTGGCTGCCACCATGGGAGTTTTAACATGGGTCTTCGTCGACGGTCATTTGCAATGGTTAGTGGGCTCTTTTACTGAGACAGGAACTTTAGATACTTCGATTGTCATTTTAATTGCAGTTGTGGTCTTTGGACTTTCTATGGATTATGAACTCTTCCTTCTTTCTAGAATTCGTGAAGAACACTTGGCAGGTAAATCAAATGTTGATTCAGTAGCACTTGGTCTTCAACGATCAGGGCGCATCATTACTGCAGCAGCAGCCATCCTGGCATTTGTCTTTGCCGCATTTATTACTAGTGGTGTCACATCGATT
>JBIIGW010000019.1:0-12129 GCA_044236295.1 Candidatus Planktophila sp. | reverse complement strand
GCATTTGCAATTATCTTGGATGCCACCATCGTTCGAGGCTTACTGGTACCGGCTTTGATGAGATTAATGGGCGAACGTAACTGGTGGGCGCCAAAGTGGATGCAACGATTTACTCTTCACCACTAACCTCGCGTACCCTTAGAGCATGGATTTAATCGCTTCCCTTCAGTGCGAAGACCAGCCAGGCATTGTGCATGCAATGACATCGGCCGTACTTGCATGTGGTGGCAACATCATTGAAAATCAACAGTTCACTGATCCAACAACTAACTCATTTGTTATGCGTACTCGTTTTGAAACCTCACAGAACTTAGATGGTGCGACAAAGGCGCTCAAGGACGGACTTAGCAAGTTCAACCCAAATTTACGGATCCGACCTACCGAACAGAAGCCTCGCGTGCTTGTAATGGTTACAAAAGAGAGTCATTGTTTGCGTGACCTTTTATATTTGGTAGAACTAGGCGAACTAAGAATTGAAATTCCGCTTGTTATTTCAAACCGAGAAGAACTTAAATCTTTAGTTGAATCCCACGGAATTAAGTTTAAGTATCTACCTGTAAAGGCTGGCTCTAAGCAAGATCAAGAGAATGAAGTGTCAAAACTAATTGATGAGCTAAACATCGATTTTGTAGTCCTAGCTCGATACATGCAAATACTGTCCAAGCAGTTCTGTGAAAAGCTACCTGGCAAAATAATCAACATCCACCATTCATTCTTACCCGGATTTAAAGGTGCCAAGCCATACCACCAAGCTCATGATCGTGGTGTAAAAATCATTGGTGCCTCTGCACACTTTGTAACCAATGATCTTGATGAGGGTCCGATCATTGAACAAGATGTCGCACATGTGACTCATATAGCAACGCCTGATGAGTTAATTGCAATAGGCCGAGACATTGAGCGCCGCGTACTTTCTAAGGCAGTTAAGTACTTTGCCGATGACAAGATATTTATTGTTGGAAAGCGAACTGTAGTTTTTTCTTAATCATTTTTATTAAAATTATTTGAGATCTAATTGAGTTTATAACTTAGTCAATACTAAATTACTTTCAGTTGTGTCCCCGGCGGGAGTTGAACCTGCGACCTACCGCTTAGGAGGCGGTTGCTCTATCCACTGAGCTACGGGGACTTAATGTTTTTTCTAGTGCCAATCTTGTCATGAGTTTGTTGTTGTTCACTATTTTTCGCATGAATTACATGCACCTTGCCAACAAATACAGGTAAACGGTACAATTACATTTCTAACGAAAAGGATGTTATTTCCTCATGAGAGGCCAACAATGAAGGCGCTAGTTATAGGCGCGGGCGGAGTTGGCAGAGCAATCGTCAATATCGCATCACGCAAATCATTTATTTCACAGATGGTTGTCGCGGATCGAACTCTGTCACGCGCGGAAGAAGCTGTCACACGAGTCAAGGACTCACGATTTTCTGCAGCCGAAGTAAACGCTGCAGAGCTTGAAGATATTCGCTCATTAATTCGCAAAGTTAAGCCTGATGTTGTCATCAATGCAGTTGATCCCCGCTTTGTTATGCCTATTTTCTTGGCCTGTGAAATTGAAAACACAAACTACATCGATATGGCAATGTCACTGTCACGGCCTCATCCGCATTATCCAAATTCAGAGACTGGCGTGAAGCTTGGCGATGAGCAGTTTGCCCGTGATTGGAACTGGGGAGAGCGCCAGATATATGCCCTTGTTGGAATGGGTATTGAGCCAGGAATGAGTGATGTCTTTGCCCGATATGCAGAAGATCATTTGTTCAGCCGGATTGATTCTTTAACAATCTTTGATGGTTCTAATTTGACCGTTGAAGGCTATGACTTTGCTCCGTCGTTTTCGATTTGGACAACAATCGAAGAATGTCTAAATCCCCCATTGGTATGGGAAGACGGTCGAGGCTGGTACACAACTGAGCCATTTAGTGAGATTGAAGTCTTTGATTTTCCTGAAGGAATCGGACCGGTTGAATGTGTAAACGTTGAACACGAAGAGGTTGTTTTGATTCCGCAAAAAGTTGATGCCAAGAAAGTTAACTTTAAGTATGGTCTTGGCGCCGAATTTATTTCAACTCTCAAAACCATTCACATGCTTGGACTAGACAGTAAAGAAAATGTTGATGTGCAAGGAATTAATGTCTCCCCTCGAGATCTACTTGCGGCTTCATTGCCAGATCCAGCAACTTTAGGTTCTCGCATGAAGGGTAAGACATGTGCAGGAGCATTGATTAAGGGTCTTAACAAAGAAGGAAAGCCTTACGCCTGCTACATGTACAACGTTGTAGATAACGAATGGTCGATGTCTGAGTATGGTGATCAAGCTGTTGTTTGGCAGACTGCAATTAATCCAGTCATCGCGATGGAACTGATTCACAAAGGTATTTGGAAACCAGAAGGTGTAGTTGGGCCAGAATGGTTTGACGCTAAACCATTCTTAGATCTACTTCCTTCATACGGGACAGAGTGGAAAGTTCGAGACGAAGACATAACTGGCATCATCGCCTAACTTCGTTTCCAAAGATTTATAGGTAGGGATCTAAAGGCTTTAGCGGCCGTTAACGCTTTAGAGCTTGAGAACGTTCGTGCTTTAGGGATAGGGAGACAGAGATGAGTAGTTGGGCGCTAGTTACAGGTGCAACGGTTGGAATCGGTGAGAGCTTTACTCGTCTATTAGCCTCAAATCGATACAACATTGTTCTAGTTGCACGTGATGTCGAAAAGCTCAATGAGCGAGCACAATCTCTCGAAGCCACCTACGGAGTTAAGACGCATGTAATTCAGGCAGATCTTGCGACTGATTCGGGCTGTGGCCTTGTTGAAAAATACATAGCAAACAATGAAATAGAAGTCCTTATCAACAACGCAGGTTTTGGAATCAATAAAGCATTTACTGTTTCAGAACTAGATGCTGAACAGCAAATGTTTGATGTGCTCATTCGTACACCAATGCGTCTTATGCATGTGTCTCTACCTTTAATGAAGGCTCGCAACAAGGGCGTCGTGATTAACGTTACTTCTGTTGCCTCATGGATTGCTGGCGGAACATACAGTGCTGCGAAGTCTTATCTGACTGTTCTATCCGAATCAATGCACACCGAACTTGCCGGAACAAATGTAAAGGTGAGCGCGTTAGCTCCTGGATTTACGCGAACTCAATTTCATCAGCGTGGTCGCATGTCAATGAAGGGTCTACCGAAATTCATGTGGCTAGACCCTGATGTAGTTGTTGCTACATCATGGAATGAAACTCTAAAAGGTAAGGCAGTCTCTATTCCTGGTTGGCAGTACAAAGTTTTAATCTTTGTAATGACAACTTTGCCTCGATCAATAGTGCGTAAAGTTGGAATGAACCTGCGAAAGAAACAACGCAAGTAAAACTGCATGTAACTAAGGCTTCCCCTATTCGCAATTAAAAGAGATATTCTTATCATGAAGATATGCGCATTGTTCGTTTGTTCGGACCAGCGTTACTACTTCTTCATCTCTTCTTAAGAGTTACGAACCAATCTGTTTGGACAGAGGTACTTCTTTATAATCTGGTCGGAATTTTTGTAATCATCTCAATCACACTCTCACCAAAAGTTGATTTTCTTCTTTCTAAAATCGCTATCAGTCTTGGAATATTTGCATGGGTTCTTGGTTCAATCATTGCCAGCTTCGCACATTACAACTTTGCTACAACTCTTCTTACATCATTTGGAGAGCTTATGTATCTGGCTTTCTATCCCTTTATTGTTATTGGCTCAGTTCGAATGATCCGCGGTCGAACTTCTTATAAACGTAGTGAGCTATTAGACAGCGCGATAATTGGCTTTGGTATCACAACCTTTGGAATGGCATTTATTCTTCCTCAAGTATTGCCAGATATAACTCAAAATTTGTGGCAGTCTTTTTATGCATTCGCCTATCCATTGGCCGATCTCATACTTGTTGCAGTCGTCATTTCACTTTTGATTATTCGTCGGTTTTCAACACCATCTTTTTTGTTAGTTATCGGGATAACTGTTTTTGTTGCTACAGATTTCTTCTATCTCTCACTAGACAACGATGCACTCTATTCCCTTGGAACATGGATCGATGATGGTTGGTTGCTGGGAATTCTTGTGATCTCGGAGAGTTTTTGGCACGTGGATTCCAAACAAAGAGAGCCACAGTTAGGTGCTATGGATTCTAGAAGTCCGATATTTATTACGTCCTCTGTATTTTTCAGTGCCACGGTTCTTGCACTCAATGCACTCCAACCAAACTATCTTCCACGCTACATAGCTTTTCCAGCAGTGGTGACACTAGTTCTTGCCTTTTCACGTTTAGCAACTGCGATCAACCAATCCCGTCATATAGTAACAGAGCGGTTATTAGCAAGAACCGATGAGTTGACTGGTTTACCAAATAGAAGGCGATTAATTTCTGAGATAGAGGAGTTTGTAGATAAAGAAGGTTCCTTACTTTTACTTGATTTAGATGGTTTTAAGCCAATAAATGATACGTATGGTCATGAGATTGGAGACAAAGTTCTCAAACAAGTTGCACTCAGATTTGACCGCGCTTTGCCACATGGTGCATTTCTTGCTCGTCTTGGGGGAGATGAATTTGGAGTACTCATTGAAGGTTTGCATGAAAGTGCAATAGAAATTGCACTTGCTCTACGTGCAACTCTTTCATATCCAATTCACATAGATAGCAAAGAGATTTTATTGGGGGTCAGCATTGGTGTGGCAAAAAATACGGGAGATGCAGATCTTTTGCTTCGTGCCGATACTGCAATGTACAAAGCTAAGCGCGAGGGTCTAGGGGTTTGTCCGCTTTAATCTCTTGCAATCTAGCAAGAGACTCTAATCTTTCGATTGCATGATCAACTGTGCGTTCAGAATATCCCTTGCTATACCCGTCTAAGTAAAGCCATGGTTCGTGAATTTGATCAGAAGCAAGATGTGCTAACTCTGGCACATACTTTCGAATGTAATCTCCATTTTCATCAAAGCGTTTACCTTGTTCGATGGGATTAAAAATTCGGTAGTACGGAGATGCATCTGTTCCACACCCAGCCGTCCATTGCCATCCGTGAGCATTAGATGCAACGTCATAATCAACTAGATGCTGCGCAAAGAAACGCTCGCCAAGCTGCCACTCAAGATGCAAGTCTTTAACTAAAAATGATGCCACCACCATCCGCGTGCGGTTGTGCATCCATCCTTCAATAACTAATTGACGCATTGCAGCATCAACAAACGGATAGCCTGTTTTTCCTTCACACCAAGCCTTGAACTGTTTTCCTGGCTTGTCATAACGCATCTCTGCAAATTTTGGTGCGTAGTACTCCGTGTCAGTCATTGGATTGTTGAATAAAACATCTGCATAAAACTCACGCCATGCAATCTCTTTTCGAAACGTGTCATGCGCTTTACTTTCTCCAAGATTTTGCAAGAGGGTGCGTGGATGAATTTCACCAAACTTTAGATAGGTGCTCATTTTTGATGTTCCATCAATTCCAGCTAAGTTGCGGGCCTCGTCATAAGAATCCAAACCATTCTTTTCAAATGATGCAAAGCGTTTTAATGCAGCTTTTTCTCCTGCTTCAATTACACGGCTACCTGCTTCTTCCGGAAAATCGGGAAATGCACGGTACTTAGCAGTTGGCTCTACTAGATCAAATTTCCTTGGAGTTACCGCTGGTGCACGCCAACCATGGGCCCGCCAACCTTTATAAAAGGGTGTGTATACCTTGTATGCAGTTCCATCACTTGGCTTTAAAACTCTCCCGGGTGCTACAGCATAAGGTGAGCCTGTTCGAACAAGTTTAATTCCCGCTGCTTCTACTTTTGCATCTCTTTGTGCGCCATATCTTTCAAACTCAGTTGAAATATGTACTTCCTGCACATCATGCTGGGCCATTAGTTCTTTGAGTATTTCAACCTGATCGCCCTCAATAATGTGAAGGTGATTTGCAAGTGATTCATCTAATGAGCGCAGTGATTTACCCATGTAAGCCAAGAGCTTGTCGCCTGCTTCAGAAATTTGCTGCTTATCTAGAATGAAAAGTGGAATGACTTTTTCAGCAGACTCAATTGCTGCTAGTAACGCAGGATGATCTTTGATGCGAAGATCTCTACGAAACCACATGATTGAACACTTCGCCTTGGGCATGGGATGATTAAATCACAGAGATCCATAATGCGAAGAAGTTGAAAATGAGGTTCGATTAGCCCATGGAAAATGAAGGTTTCACTCGGGATCAAATTCGAGCAATGCGCCGTTCCTATAGCGATGTGGGCATGGAAACCTTACCTGCAGACCCTTTTGAAGCATTTTCGATCTGGTTAAAACAAGCCCACGAAAACACCATAATTGTTGAGGCAAATGCAATGGTTCTGTCCACTGTGCATCCTGATAACCAGATAAGTACAAGAACAGTTTTGCTTAAAGATATTTCAGATGGCGGATTTACTTTTTTCTCAAACTATGAATCTCGTAAAGCACATGCTATGAATGTAAATGAAAATGTCTCACTTCTTTTTCCCTGGTATGCAATGGAACGCCAAGTCTCACTGAGTGGAATTGTAGAAAAGGTTTCAGAATCAGAATCAGATGACTACTTTGCGGCAAGACCCTGGGGTTCACAAATTGGCGCTTGGGCTAGTCATCAATCTTCACCATTGTCATCACGGGCCGAACTAGAGCAACGATATGAAGGTGCAGCTGCTAAATGGCCAGAAGGTTCGGTTGTTCCTCGCCCCGAATATTGGGGTGGCTATCGTGTTGTCCCACTTAACATTGAATTTTGGCAAGGCCGATACTCTAGATTGCACGATCGCTTGCGCTATGAACGAACCACTACCAACTCCGATTGGGAACTAACGAGGTACTACCCGTAGTCTTGGCTTATGAGCATCATCATTCCAGCAGATATAAAGCCAAAAGACGGTCGCTTCGGTTGCGGCCCATCCAAAATTCGACCAGAAGCTTTAGCTGCACTTTCAGTAAGTGGAAACTCAATTCTTGGAACATCACACCGACAAAAGCCTGTGAAAAATGTCGTAAAGCGTGTGCGTGAAGGACTTACGGCATTGTTTAATCTTCCAGAAGGCTATGAAGTAATTCTTGGAAATGGTGGATCAACTGCGTTTTGGGATATTGCTACCTCTGGATTAATTGAATCTCGTTCACAACACCTTGTATTCGGTGAGTTTTCGTCAAAGTTTGCCGCATCATCTAAGGAAGCTCCTTTTCTTGGTGAGCCAACAATTATTAAGACCGAACCAGGATCCCACCCTGTTGCTGTCGCTGAAGCAGGTATCGATGTCTACGCACTAACACATAACGAGACAAGTACTGGTGTTTCAATGCCTATTATTCGCCCTGCAGGTACCGATGGTGCTTTGGTTTTAGTAGATGCAACATCTGCAGCAGGTGGACTTATGGTTGATGCAAAAGAGTTTGATACTTATTACTTTGCTCCACAGAAATCATTTGCTTCTGATGGTGGATTGTGGATTGCAATCATGTCACCTGCAGCTATTGCGCGTGCTGCAAAAATTAAGGCAAGTGGCCGCTGGATTCCAGCGTTTTTTGACCTTGAAATTGCGATTGAAAATTCACGTCTAGATCAGACATATAACACTCCTGCACTAGTGACACTTATGTTATTGGCTGAACAAATTGAATGGATGAATTCCAACGGAGGCCTATCTTTTGCTGCAGGTCGCAGTGAGAAGTCTTCAAACACACTCTATTCATGGGCTGAGAAAACTAGCTTTACAACTCCATTTGTAACTGATCCGTCAATGCGATCAAAGGTTGTTGGAACAATCAATTTTGATGATGCAATCGATGCAACAAAGATTTCAGCGGCTTTGCGTGAAAACGGAATCGTTGACACAGAGCCTTATCGCAAGTTGGGTAAGAACCAACTAAGAGTTGGAATGTTCCCGGCTGTTGACCCAAGTGATGTTGAAGCACTTACAAAATGCATTGATTACGTTGTAGCTGCGCTGTAATGCCGAAGAGTTTTCACCGGGATAGATTTTTCTGGATCACTGCATTTCAGACAGCTATCGTAAACTTTTATTTAGGGGGATTTGGCCCTGCACAATCTCTGTTGCGAGCAGATCAAGGAACATCATTAACAGTTGCTGGTCTACACGGTACAGCTATGGGCTTTGCTTCAATCTGTGCCGGGTGGGCAAATCCACATATTGCACATAAGTATGGTCGTGAAAAGGCCAGTTGGATTGGGCTTTCTATTTTTAGTGTTGGAATTACATTGTTTGTTCTTTCACCACCAGTTTTTCTCACTTTACCTGCAACTTTATTAACAGGCTTTGGTACTTCATTAGTCATCAACACAATGCTGACAAAAATGTCACATCACTATGGAAAGTCTGCTGAAGTGGCAATTCCACAAGCAAATGGAATTGCATCTTTTGGCTTTGTAATGGGGACTGCGTTAATTGGAACCCTTGCAATTGTCTATCCATCTCTTTGGCGCTTGGGATTACTTCTAACTCTCCCAGTTGTTTTGATTGTTTACATTGTTGGGCGAGATAAAAGCCGTGAAGAACATGTTCCCCATGAAGATGGACCTCAAAGCGGAAAGTTCTCCTCTGCATTTTGGATTTCTTGGGTGGGTTTTATTGCATGTATATCGGCAGAATTTGCAACATCGTTTTGGGCTGCAGCTCTTTTAAGAGAGCGCGTTGGCTCTACTGCGGCAGTCTCAACAGTTGCAATTGTTGCCTTAGGTACGGGAATGGGTATCGGGCGATGGTATGGCGGGTTAGTTCTAAAGCAACTCTCATTGGATAATCAACTGCTAACGATAATTGCAATTCAATTTTTTGGATTCTTAGGTTTCTGGCTCTCTCATAACATGCTGCTCTCTTTGTTTTGTTTGTTTGTTGTAGGACTGGGTGTTTCAATGCAGTTTGCACTCTCTTGCATTCGACTGATTGGCTTGAGTCAAGGGCGACCAGATTTAGCAATCGGGCGTGCTTCACTTGCAGCAGGAATTGCAATAGCTGGGGCGCCATTTTTGTTAGGTTTATTGGGCGATAGCTTTGGAATCTCGCGAGCTTACATAATGGTTTTTGTCTTAATAATTTTTGCATTTACCATAGTCAAATTAGTTCCTTCTCATGTTAAGGAAACGGTATGAGCTATAGAACTCGAAGAATTGTGACCGTCGTAGCGTTGTTTGGTCTGCTAGTTTTAATTGCGATCAACGCGCTTTAAAACTGCTGTGACAGAAATATCTTTCGGCGGTGTGACTCTGTTTTTGTAGGTAAACCAAATCACAATAGAAGTTAGAAGTGGAATAAGCCCACAGATCGCCATTGTTGGGCGGATGCCGATTAGCTCTGACATTAAACCTATGAATGGTGATCCGAAAGGTGTACCACCCATAAAAATAAGTAAATAAAGACCCATTACTCGACCACGAATGGACGGGTCTGAACTTGTCTGAACTATTGAATTTGCTGATACCAAAGTCGTTAGGGCACTTACTCCACAAATTGGCAACCAGATCATGTAGGTTGTAAATGTGGGTAATACAGAAAGAACAATTACAGAAATAGAAAAGACGATTCCACCTTTAATTACAAACTTTGTACTTCTAAATCTTTCTAGGCGAGCAGAACCAACTGCTCCGGTGAATGATCCAATTGCGACAAAAGTTCCCATGAGTCCAAAACTTGCCGGCCCTAAGCCAAACTCTTTTGTTGCCATAAGAGCGTTAAAAATCTGAAAGTTAAGCCCGAAGGTTGAAATAAAGAAGACAATAAGTAGAACAACATAGATATCTGGCCGCGAGCGTACATATTTAATCCCCTCACGAATATTGCCATCTGATTTCTTCTGATCCTGGCGAAAGAATGTTTTTTCATTTAGCTGGAATAAGGCTGCAATAACAAAAAGGTATGACAGCCCATTTACAAGAAAAGATGGACCTGTACCAAAAGCTGCAATTAATCCGCCTGATACTGCTGGCCCAATTAAACGCCCAGCATTGAAATTAGCTGAGTTTAAAGAGACAGCATTGGGTAGATCGTCGGGACCAACAATTTCAGTTGTAAATGACTGGCGAACGGGGCCATCAATTGCATTTGAAAGCCCCAGTACTCCCGCTAGTAGAAAAACATGCCAAAGATCTACATATCCGGTGATAACCAAGATACCCAGAACAAGTGAGGATGAACCACCTAATACGTTGGTAAGAATGAGCGCTTTTCTTTTATTAAATCGATCTGCGAACTTTCCACCGTGAAGTGAAAAGAGAAGTATTGGCAAAAACTGAACCGCGGTAACTAATCCGAGATACGTTCCACTGTTATTTGTAAGCTCTAATACAAGCCAGTCCTGAGCGATGCGCTGTGCCCAGGTACCAATATTTGACACCGCGTTTGCTGGATAGAGAATTCTGAAATTACGGTGGCGAAATGAACGCAAATTGCCGTCTTCTTTAACCTTAAAACGCATTACTCTTCTTCCATGGGTTCTCGTCTACGCAGTGTTGTAACTCTAGTCGCTATTGGAACTTCATGCTGGGTTGTTGCTGGCGTGATCGCACTTGCCGCAGGTGCTGACTCAAAAATTATTTGGACCTGTGTTTCAGGCACAGCACTTGGATTGATTGGAATTCGTTACACAATTCGTCGCAGCCGACGATCTGGTATTTAATCTAAAGCTTGAACCACTAACTTGGAACAAAGAAATTTGTTGTACGCGCTTACGCGCCAAGTTGAGATGCGATTCCGCGCAGAACACGTCCAAGGCGATCAGCTTCCTGCGCATTTGGATGACGACCATTTCGTAGACCATTTCCAACTCGATCTAACATTTTGATCGTATCTTCAATCATTGCAGCGAGGTCATCGCTGTTAGCACGTGAGTTTTCAACAAGCGATGGTGGTGCATCAATGATGTGCACTGACATTGCTTGTGGACCCTTGCGGCTATCTGCAATAGAAAACTCAAGCTTTGTTCCAGGCTTAACTGTTGCAACGCCTTCTGGAAGTGATGTTGCAGCTAGATAAACATCTTCGCCTTCATCATTTGCAATAAAGCCAAAACCCTTTTCAAGTGAGAACCATTTGACATGTCCTGTAGGCATTGTGAGCTCTCTTTCCTAGCTAGTTAGCTAATTCTTAACTAATTCCATTGTGCGCTAGTTCTACCCAACGCTTGTTTTCTTTTTCCTGTTGATCTCGTTCGCAACTCGTGAATATCGTTTCAATTATTCATTCGTTTGAATCGGTATCGCGGTTGCGATAACAGGTGCTTAGTTTAACACTGGCTCCGTGAAGGTCGCTTCCGAATGCGCACCGCAGCCATGATCTACGCTCACAACGCGAGCGTCTTCCGGTGAGATTGCGTTGGCGCATACGCCAAAAGTTGATCGAAGTGATCCTGCGATTGGAATAAAGAAGCCACAGCTGTGACATGGTTTTGGCGCCGACTGTGCAACAGGTGCATTAGGTCCACGCTCTCCGTTATACCAACGCTTTGCTGCTTGATCGCGTCCTTCAATAGACATAACACGCGCGCGACCTAAACCAAGTTCAACTGCTAAAGCTGTATCAAGCTCTTCATCTTGCGGAAGACTTTGTTGTCCTGGAACCAAACGAGTATCAGTTAATGAACTTGGAACAATGTCACCAACACCAACATCACCAGGAAGAATTCGATCAATATAGGCAATCCATTCTGGTGCTTGTAATGCATCTGGGCCAGGTAGAACTACAACATCACAAATAGTTGGCTCTGACTCTTCGTCAACTTTCGCAACTGTTACACACCAACGCCAACCTTTGTATCCTGCAAGATTTGCTTCATAAAGATATGTAGCTACACGATTCTCATCATCAAATTCAACTGAGACAAATCCACCAACGTGTTCTACTTTCTCGGCCTGCTCAATAATTGCAGCATGGGCAAGCGTGCTTGCATCAAAAGCTTCAACAGTGCTTTTTGATGATCGCTGGAACAGCTTTTTTACGATTGGTTTCTTTGCCATGGGATAAGGATAAAGCAGAACACCGCCCTCGCGTTAATTGGCTAATTTCTGAGCCAGTTAACTGGTACTTCGCGTGGACGGTGCTCTGATTAATTAGTTTTTTGCTTTAGAAGTCCAT
>JBIIGW010000068.1:0-5272 GCA_044236295.1 Candidatus Planktophila sp. | reverse complement strand
CGACTAACTAAATCCACATCGATGCCGGCATCGTTTAAAACGATGCCGAGCATCTCTGCAAGATCCTGGTCGTCATCGACGACCATTACTAAGGTCATTAGCTCCCGTGTTCCCAAGAATTCAAATACATATCCTGAGCTGGAGTTAGTGTGTCAATTCGTCCACCCATGCTGATCAACTTGAGAGCTGCAACTTCCTTATCAATATATGTAGGAACTTCATGCACACCAGGCTTAAGGTTTTTTGCTTCCTTTACCAAATACTCAGCTGTGAGTGCTTGATCAGAAAACGACATATCCATTACAGATGCTGGATGACCTTCGGCTGCTCCTAAGTTAACTAGGCGACCTTCTGCAAGTAGAAGTAAACGTCGTCCATCTTTAAGCACATATTCATCAGTTTGGTGACGCATTTTTTCGTTCTTTTGCTTTGCGTTTTGCTCAAGCCACGCCACATCGATTTCAATATCAAAGTGACCTGAGTTAGCCATGATTGCCCCATCCTTCATGACTGCAAAGTGCTCTTCACGAAGAACATCTCTGTTACCAGTTACTGTAATAAATACATCACCAATTTTTGCCGCATCTGCCATCGGCATTACACGGAAACCTTGCATCATTGCATCTAACGCTTTAGTTGGATCAATTTCTGTCACGATTACATCTGAGCCCATACCTTTTGCTCGCTCTGCTACGCCTTTTCCGCAGTAGCCAAAGCCAGCAACAACCACAATTCTTCCGGCGAGTAAAAAGTTTGTTGCGCGGAAAACTGCATCTAGGGTTGATTGACCTGTTCCATAGCGATTATCAAACATGTGCTTGGTATCAGTGTCATTGACTGCGATCATTGGAAACTGAAGTGCGCCATCTTTAGCCATTTGATTGAGGCGAATTACTCCGGTAGTTGTCTCTTCACAGCCACCAGCAATGTTTGGAATCAATTCTTTACGAGTTGTGTGAAGCGTATTTACTAAGTCACATCCATCATCAAAAACTTGATGTGGCTGAATATCTAAAGCGGCATTAATGTGCTTGTAATAGCCATCGCGATCAATTGAGTTTTTTGCAAATACACTAATTCCATATTCATGAACCAGAGCTGCAGCGGTGTCATCTTGTGTTGAAAGAGGATTTGATGCACAAAGAGCGATATCTGCTCCGCCTGCCTTTAGAACGCGCATTAAGTTTGCTGTCTCAGTTGTCACGTGCATGCATGCCGCGATTCTTACTCCAGCAAATGGTTGTGACTTTTCAAAGCGCTCACGAATCTGTGCAAGCACTGGCATGTTGCGCTCGGCCCATTCAATTTTCATGCGCCCAGCTGCAGCTAATGATGCATCTGCAATGTCATGTTTTGGAAGAGTTGCAGTAACAGGTACGTTCATTTAGATCTCCTTATATGGTATTTAAAGTCTCGCTTGGATACCTAAGGCGTAGGGCTCTACTGTGCTAGGCGTTATGTACATAGATTACTGCCCCATTGCAATAAATTCGTAATGGAAAACGGGCGTCAACTGCGGATTAATGCCAATACTTGATCACGTATAGCCTGCATTTGAGCGTGATCTTTAGCCTCAACGTTAAGTCTTAGGAGAGGTTCAGTATTTGATGGTCGAAGGTTAAACCACCAATTATCGCCATTGACCGTTAAGCCATCCAAGTAATCGATCTCCACCTGATCCGATGAGTATTGCTTTTCAACTATCTGTGTTGCCTGCTTCACATCTGCAACTTTTGTATTAATCTCTCCGCTTTGAATGTATCGAGAGTAAGGAGCTAAAAGTTCAGAGATGCTTCCTTTACTTGTACCGAGTGCTGCGATGGCATGAAGAGATGCTAGGGCGCCAGAATCAGCGCGCCAGAAATCTTTAAAGTAAAAATGTCCCGAATGCTCTCCGCCAAATATTGCACCGCTTTCTGCCATTAATTTTTTGATATTTGAATGCCCAACACGAGATCTAAGACCTACCCCATTGTTTTCAGAGATAACTTCTTGGACTGTGCGCGAAGAAATCAGGTTATAGATTATCTTCGAGCCTGGGTGTCGCTTTAACTCTCGCTCAGCGATCAAAGCAGTAAGGGCAGATGGATTAATCCCTTCACCATTTTCATCTACAAGAAAACATCGATCTGCATCGCCATCAAAAGCCAGTCCAAGATCTGCTGAATTCTCTTTCATAGCCTTTTTCAGATCGATCAAGGTCGACTCATCAAGTGGGTTTGCTTCATGGTTTGGAAAACTGCCATCTAACTCAAAGTACATAGGGATTACTTCACAGTTGAGTCTGGCAAAAATTGCAGGAGCCGTGTAGCCAGCCATGCCGTTTCCAGCATCAATAACTATCTTGAGTGGTCGAATTTCATTCAGATCGACAAGAGTCAATAAATGATCAACATACTCCTCCAGCATATTCTGATGCTTTTCAATCCCAACATTTCTCAGTGCAATCGGTGAGCCTTCTCGTACAAACTTTTCAATAGTAAGAAGTCCTGATTCTCTGCCGATAGGACGGGCTTGACTTAGGCAGAGTTTTATTCCGTTGTACTCAGCCGGGTTATGACTTGCAGTAAACATCGCTCCAGGTAATCCAAGTTTTCCTGAAGCAAAGTACATGAGGTCTGTCGATGCTAGACCAATTCGAATGACATCCATGCCTTGAGAAGTAACTCCCGCCGAGAATGCTTCGGCAAGAAGTGGTGAGGATGGACGCATATCCTCACCAATTACTACTGTTGCGGGCTCACGTTCAATTTGTAAAAAACGAGCGAAAGCTACGCCCGTCTCAAAAGCAAAATCAGAATCTATCTCACTGTCAACAAGGCCACGAATATCGTAGGCCTTAAAAACATTTGGCGAAATATTCATTAATAAATTTAATTTGGGACCGAGCGTAGATGACCGCGCCGACCAATCTGCTGTCCGCTTGGAACCGCGCTACTGCTCGAGTCATTTTCGAGAGTGTGTGTTGCAACTTCTCTTACTGCATCTGCAATAACCATTAGATCATCATCACTTGGTCCAACAACTTCGTTTGTTATCTCTGCCTTAATAACGCTCCAACCATTTGGAACTTTTAATCTAGTTCCATGTAGAACACAGAGATCGTATGCATGAGGCTCGGAATAAGTTGCTAGAGGACCAACCACGGCTGTTGACTCGGCATAAATATATGTCAAGGTCATGGTTGCAAAGGATTTACAACCAGCTCGGGAACAACTACGTCCACCTTGGATTCTCATGAAAACTAGATTAGTGGAATGAACTAAGAAATCTTGGGATTATCAAGGATTTAAAACTTGAATGTTTGAATCTGGGATTTCTATCCTTGCTAATTCGCTTCCAACGGCAAAGGGGAAATACCCAATTCCATTCACGGAGGTCACAATCGCTCCGGCAAAATTTCCCTTTTTGACCTTTGTAATTGTTATAGAGCGGGCAGCCGATGGTGGTCTCCAGGTCGCAATCTCATTTCCGACCACGCTCTTGGTAACAGTTTTTCCATTAACTAATCGCAAATCTATCGATACATTGATCTGTTCGCCGGCAAAAACAATTAATGGCGATAACCCAGTTATAGCCATTGTTGACTCCTTAAGTTCTGGAGATGGAGTGCTCCAGACATAATCAGATTTTCCAGAGGCAGTGATTCTAGATTTCACCGCGGCAACAATTGGCTCTGTAGCATTGATCCTAATTGCAAACGCCTCTGAAGATATATCTGGTTCTAATTTAAATTCAGTTACACGACCGGCTGCAATCAACCGTGAGTTAAGACCAACAGGGACAAATACGCCATCGGCAGATAGAACTTCTACAGTTATATCTGCATCAACTTGCCCTGGTGCCAAAACTCGAATCACGTGGGCCTGCGAGTTAGTTTGACCTCGCAGCGGTTTTTGAACTGGTATTCCTGGAATAACTAAAGATTTACCAGCAGCACTGACCGAATTAACTAAGTCACCACCTAGGTTACGAAGACCCTGACCTTGCTCATCAATCATGAATGAGTTAACGCGCCCCGATTGAGGTTCAACCAACAACGCTAATGCTTGATCTCCAGGTGCAAAAGAATCAACTGCTATTGATGTATAGGTTTTTGCTTTAACGCTAATAGTTTGCAGTTGTTGTTTACCATTTTCAGAGAATGCTTGAATATCAACAATTGAATCGCTCAGTCCAGAGTTAATTACAACCAGACGTCCCCTAGTTGTTACATCTGCACTGGCACCGACAAACCACTGTGATGCAACAGGACCAACGCACAGTGCGGCACCGCCCCAACGACCTGCACGGCTTTGCCAAACAACTGGGGTGGTGGCCTCACTACTTACCAATAAAGAATCAGCATTAACTGGGAGCCTTAGAAGCTTGACTGGGGAGGTTTTAGAAGTTTTATCCTGCAACCTTTGGAATGGAGTTTTTGTTGAACTCAGTGAAATTTGTGAGGATAAACCTGCCAAAGTTGGTGGGCAGACAACTGCTGGAAAAGATTCGGTATATGTCTTAGACGAAGTTGTTGCGTCAATAAGGTTTGCTAAACCAAAAACGATGAGAAACATTGTGATGAATTGAATCGGCCTGGTTAGCTTCATGCGAGCTCCTTATCGGATATTTCGCGCTTGCGGCGTCCACCTGGAAGAGCCAAAACAAAAAGCGTTACAAAAAAGATCAGCTGTAGAGAAATCCAAGCGCGGCGAATTGTTCCATCGTGAATAAGTGAGATTTCACCTGCTTGTTCAACTTTAAATGTTGGTAATCCCTGTGCATTTTTAGTTCTTTCAAGGCGATATCCATCTTGTAGTACTTGCCAAGAGCGATTGTATGTCTCAGTCAATGTCAGCGTTCCGGCAGATGGAAGGTTAGTTCTGGCTCCTTCAACACCGGACTCCAAGAATATTTTGGTCCCATTTTCGGTTACGAAAATCAATCGACCAGTTTGAGTAGCTACCTCCCACACTACTCCAGCCGATGTCTCAGAGGTTCTAGTAAATCCACCAAGACCATCGATTGATCGGATTGTTTCTTTCTTAATGGGCGCTTTAGCAAAGACATATTTGATTCCGTAATCACCAAGAACGGTGCTGCTTGTTATGCCTGATCCATCTATGAGACCAAGGGCTGCCTGTGCTACAACTTCAGTTTGTTCTGGCGCTACATCAGGATCACTGATAGAGATATCTTTGCCACGGGAAATAAAGAATTGAATCTTTTTTTGATTTCCTGATGTAACCTCTCGTAGAACTAATATTTTGACATCACCCTCAACATTTAA
>JBIIGW010000067.1:0-5580 GCA_044236295.1 Candidatus Planktophila sp. | reverse complement strand
GCGCTTCTCGTTTATTCAACTTAACCTGCTTCAAGAAAACCGCACAATCAGCAATTGATAGCTCACAAATCTCTGCAATATTTTTGTTCCCAATAGTTACTGCTAAAACCTCTGGTTTCAATCTTGCACCGTTGCAGGACTCGCATGCAATCTGGCGCATATACGCCTCGTATTTGTCACGGCTGTAATCACTATCAGTTTCGCTATGTCTGCGGTGGATAAAAGGAACGACTCCCTCAAACCCTGTTGTGTAATTGCGGGCGCCATATCTACCCTTGTACTTCATCTTAATTTCATACTCATAGCCATTTAAAATTGCATCTCGAGCTTTTACAGAAATCTTCTTCCAAGGAGTATCTAGAGAAAAAGGAAGGTCCTTTGCTAAAGCTTCTAATAGGCGCAAAAAGTAATCCGATGACTGTCCCCCGGACCATGGCGCGATTGCACCGTCATTTATAGAAATTGAGTCGTCAGGAATGATCAGTTCATTATCGACTTCAAGTTTTGTACCAATTCCTGAGCAATCCGCGCATGCACCAAATGGTGAGTTAAAGGAAAAAGATCGTGGCTCCAACTCTTCGAAAGAGAGTTCGCATTCATGACATGCAAGATGCTCACTAAATGTTCGTTCTTTATCCTTACCCTTTGCATCAACAAAATCTAAAACGACAATGCCGGAGGCCAAGCGCAACGCAGTTTCAATCGAATCTGTTAATCTCGTCTTGCTCTCAACTTTTGCCGTTAAGCGATCAATCACAACTTCGATGGTGTGTTTTTCCTGTTTTTTAAGTTTAGGAGCTTCATTGAGAGCGGCAACTACTCCGTCAATTCGTGCTCGGGAATACCCTTGCGTGATTAAATCCGTAAAGAGTTCTACGAACTCTCCCTTTCTGGCCCTGACAACAGGTGCCAAAACTTGAAACTTTGTCGTTGGGGGAAGTTCCAGGATTTGATCAACAATTTGTTGAGGAGATTGCCGAGTTACAGTTTTGCCGCACTTAGGGCAATGAGGTGTACCAGCGCGCGCAAAAAGTAAGCGCAAATAGTCATAAACCTCGGTGATTGTTCCAACTGTAGAGCGAGGATTTCGATTGGTGGATTTTTGATCAATTGAAACTGCTGGAGATAGACCCTCAATAAAATCAACATCCGGTTTATCCATCTGGCCCAAAAATTGACGAGCATATGCAGATAGCGACTCAACATAGCGCCTTTGTCCCTCAGCAAAAATAGTGTCAAATGCAAGTGATGATTTTCCAGACCCAGATAAGCCAGTAAAGACGACCAGTGATTCTCTAGGAAGCTCTATAGAAACATTTTTCAGGTTATGTTCGCGAGCACCGCGGACTATTAACTTATCGATGCTCACTTCAGACCCCGGCTTCTTCCATCATTCGTAGTTCTTTCTTCAAAATTTTGATCTCATCGCGCAAACGGGCTGCGACTTCAAATTGGAGCTCTCCAGCGGCGTTCTTCATCTGTTCAGTAAGCGAGCCTATCAACGCAATCAAATCCCTGCGAGGAAGGGAAATGGACTTTCCATTAAATAGACCCGAAACAGCGACTTTCTTTGCAGAGGATTTTTCATGAGACAAGAGCTCTTCTGTGTCTTCACTCTCTCGATTAATCAGGTCTGTAATATCTGCGATTTTTTTACGAAGTGGTTGTGGATCAACACCACGTTCTAAGTTATACGCAACTTGCTTTGCTCTCCTGCGATTAGTTTCATCAATCGCTTTGGCCATAGAGGCGGTTATATTGTCTGCGTACATGTGAACCTCACCAGAGACATTTCGCGCTGCTCTACCTATTGTTTGAATCAAAGAAGTTGCAGAGCGTAAGAAGCCTTCTTTATCAGCATCGAGAATAGATACGAGTGAAACTTCAGGCAGATCTAAACCTTCGCGCAATAAATTGATACCAATCAAAACATCATATTCGCCCGTTCTGAGTTCGCGTAGTAATTCAACGCGACGCAATGTGTCGACCTCTGAGTGCAGATAACGAACATTGACACCTTTTTCTTGGAGGTAATCTGTGAGATCTTCAGACATCTTCTTTGTTAAGGTCGTTACAAGAACTCGTTCATTCCGAGCAGCTCGAATGTTTATTTCATGCAGCAGATCATCAATCTGACCCTTAATCGGCTTGATTACTATCGCCGGATCAACTAAACCTGTTGGACGAATCACTTGTTCGACTACATTGTTGTTAACTTTTTCCAATTCATATTTTCCAGGCGTTGCAGAGAGGTAAAGTTTTTGCCCCGTTCTTTCAATGAACTCAGGGAACTTCAAAGGTCTGTTATCTAGCGCACTTGGCAGCCTGAAGCCATGTTCTACCAAAGTTCTTTTTCGTGATGCATCTCCTTCAAACATTGCGCCTAGCTGCGGAACAGTCACGTGACTCTCATCAATAACAACTAGGAAATCCTCTGGGAAATAATCCAACAAACAATGTGGAGCAGAGCCAGCTGGTCGATCATCTAAATGGCGAGAGTAATTTTCAATACCACTGCAAAATCCGATCTGTTCCATCATTTCAATATCAAAAGTTGTACGCATTCTTAATCTTTGAGCTTCTAGCAATTTACCTTGCTTTTCCAAGAGATTGAGTTGAACCTGCAATTCATCTTGTATGTCTCCGATGGTACGTTTCATTGTTTCGGGTCCAGCGGCATAGTGAGTGGCAGGAAAGATGTACATCTCTTGCTCATCGGCGATAATCTCACCAGTTAATGGATGAAGCGTAGAAATCTTCTCGATCTCATCTCCAAACATTTCAATTCGAATGGCCAACTCTTCATACATGGGAATAATCTCTATTGTGTCGCCACGAACTCTAAATGTGCCACGCTCAAATGCCATATCGTTTCGCTTGTATTGAACATCTACAAATTTCCTCAACAGCGCATTTCGTTCAATTTCATCGCCTACTCGCAGACGAACCATTCGGTCAACGTATTCTTGAGGGGTTCCAAGACCATATATGCAAGAGACGGTGGCAACAACAATTACATCTCTCCTTGTTAGCAGTGAATTAGTTGCAGAGTGACGCAACCTTTCAACTTCCTCATTAACAGATGAGTCCTTTTCGATAAAGGTATCTGTCTGTGGAACATAGGCTTCGGGTTGGTAATAGTCGTAGTAAGAAACAAAATACTCGACAGCGTTATTTGGCATGAGTTCGCGAAATTCATTTGCCAGCTGCGCTGCTAACGTCTTGTTAGGTGCCAAAACCAAAGTTGGCCTCTGAAGTTTTTCAATGAGCCAGGCAGTTGTTGCTGATTTTCCTGTACCTGTCGCTCCAAGAAGTACAACATCTTGTTCACCAGCTTTAATCCGGCGTGCTATCTCTTCTATTGCCTCGGGTTGATCGCCAGCCGGAACGTAATCACTTACTACCTGGAAAGGGGCCACTGAGCGTTGTAGTTCAGTGACAGGGCGCATTTTCCTAGCCTACTTACAAAGTTTCGATGATGCTATCCCAGATGTTTTCAACCTGGCGCAAGAGTTCATCCTCGCTTCCGGTGTTTTCTATCATGAAATCTGCAACCTCTTCGCGTTCTTGGGCAGTGGCTTGAGATGCGATTCGTGCGTCGATCTCTGATTTCACCATCCCCCGTGAACGCAACCTTTCAACTCGGGTTTCATAATCGGATTCAACAGTTATCACTAGATCAAAGCGATCTTGTGATTTTGTTTCAACTAATAATGGAATTTCATAGACTAGAACTTCATTATCTTTGAGAGAAGAAACAGCTGATTCAAATTTTTTCTTTACGTAAGGATGAATAATCCCCTCAAGTTTTAACTTTAAAGAAGAGTCCTTGAAAACCAGCTCTGCTAATGCGCTTCGATTGATATCGCCATTTAGCAATACGGAATCTCCGAAAATACTTACAACTTCATCAAAGCCTTTTGAGCCTCTTTCGATGGCTTCCCGAGCGAGCTGATCGGCATCAACTACAAATGCACCCAACTCTGCAAAATATTGCGCAGCCAAAGACTTGCCACTGCCTATTCCGCCGGTTAATCCGATAACGCGCATGAGCCAATCGTATCTTTACTATCTTCAAACACTGCCAGCCTTGCTTGGCGAAAATAAAAAAGGCCCAGCGTTATCGCCAGGCCTTTTCTAATTTAAATTAATTAAGCGGTAGGAGTTGCTTCCTCTGGCGCTGCTGCTGCATCGGCCACTTTAGCTTCGGCCTTTTGCTTCTTGTGCGCCATAAAGCGTTCCTTAGCAAGTGAGTATTGAGCTTCCCACTCTTCGCGCTGGCTTTCATAACCTGGCTTCCACTCCTGTGAATCTGCATCAAAACCTTCTGGGTAAATGAAGTTTCCTGCAGCATCGTATCTAGCTGACATTCCATACTGAGAAGGATCGAATGCTTCGATTTCAATTTCGTGACCTTCATTAGCCTGCTTTAGAGACAATGAAATTCGACGACGTTCTAAATCGATATCGATAATCTTTACGAAAAGTTCATCGTCAACCTGAACAACCTGTTCTGGAATTTCAACATGGCGTTCTGCCAACTCTGAAATGTGAACAAGTCCTTCGATTCCTTCATGCACGCGAATAAACGCACCGAATGGAACAAGTTTTGTCACAACTCCAGGAACAACCTGATTAATTGTGTGTGTGCGAGCAAATGCTTGCCAAGGATCTTCTTGAGTTGCCTTAAGTGAAAGTGAAACGCGTTCACGCTCGAAGTCAACCTCTAGAACTTCAACTGTAACTTCATCTCCAACTTCGACAACTTCACCTGGGTGGTCAATGTGCTTCCAAGAAAGCTCTGATACGTGAACAAGGCCATCAACACCACCTAGATCAACGAATGCACCGAAGTTTACGATGGATGAGATAACACCTGAGCGCACTTGACCCTTTTCGAGTTGATTGAGGAAAGTTGTGCGTGATTCGGATTGAGTCTGTTCCAAAAATGCACGACGTGAAAGAACAACGTTGTTTCGGTTCTTATCAAGTTCAATGATGCGCGCTTCAACTTGCTTGCCGATGTATGGCGTTAGGTCGCGAACACGACGCATTTCTACAAGTGATGCCGGCAAGAATCCACGAAGACCAATGTCTACGATAAGGCCGCCTTTAACAACTTCAATAACTGTTCCAATAACAACTTCGTCACGCTCTTTCTTGCCTTCAATATCTCCCCAAGCGCGTTCGTACTGTGCGCGCTTTTTGGAAAGAATAAGACGACCCTCTTTATCTTCTTTTTGAAGAACGAGAGCCTCGATAATTTCACCGACTTTAACGATTGAATTTGGATCTGCATCATGGCGAATAGAAAGCTCGCGCGATGGAATTACACCTTCGGTCTTATAACCGATGTCGACAAGAACCTCGTCGCGTCCTACTTGAACAACTGCTCCTGAAACTAAGTCGCCGTCATTAAAATTTCTGATTGTGCCTTCGATTGCGGCAAGAAAATCTTCTGCTGAACCAATATCGTTTACTGCGATTTGCGTTGTCAAGTGAGCTCCGTAGGGATAGAAAGTAGTAGTTCCCGCTTTCGCGGCTGAAGGGCAAGAGTACGGTTCGTGCGCTCACCAGAGC
>JBIIGW010000066.1:0-5635 GCA_044236295.1 Candidatus Planktophila sp. | reverse complement strand
CCAACAGTAAATAAGTTAGCCCGCTCATCTACAGAGATTGAATCTGTTCCACAGATAGCAGTCTTTCCCATTCCACGTGCAACTACTGCTGCGTGTGAAGTTTTACCGCCGCGGCTAGTCAAGATGCCTTCTGCTGCAACCATTCCCACAAGATCATCTGGACTTGTCTCGCGGCGAACAAGAATTACTTTCTTGCCGGCCTTACTCATATCAAATGCACGCTTTGAATCAAATACTGCCTCTCCCACTGCAGCACCTGGAGATGCAGGAATACCGCGAGCGATCTCAACAAGGTTGCCTCTTGTATCAAACTGGGGAAACATCAACATCGCTAACTGATCACCACTGGTGCGGCCAATGGCCTCATCCATTGTGATTGTGCCTTCATCAACAAACTGCAGAGCAATACGAAATGCTGCCTCTGCCGTGCGCTTTCCAACACGGGTCTGCAAGATGTATAGCTTGCCGCGCTCGATCGTAAATTCAATGTCACAGAGGTCTTTGTAGTGCGCCTCTAACATCACCATAATTTTTTCTAATTCACCGTGAACGCGAGGCTCAATAACACCAAATTCATCTAATGACATTGGTGTGCGAATGCCTGCAACAACATCTTCGCCTTGTGCTTTTTGTAGATAATCTCCGTAAGAACCGATCTCGCCATTTGATGGGTTGCGAGTAAAGGCAACACCTGTGCCAGAGTCATCGCTGAGGTTTCCAAAGACCATTGATTGAATGTTGACTGCTGTTCCTAAATCAGAAGGGATCAGCTCGCGGCGGCGATATAGAGTTGCTCGCTCAGAGTTCCATGATCTAAATACTGCTTCAATTGATGCTATTAAATGTTCGCGAGGATCTGTTGGGAATGCTTTGCCTGTTGCAACTTCGATTACTTTGATAAAGCCATCTGCGAGCGCCTTTAATCCATCGACATCTAGATCTTGCAGGGTTGCCGCTTTATGAGCAGATAAAACACGAGTTTGAACTTTATGGAACTCATCTGCCTCTACATCACAGACGATCTTGCCGTACATCTCAATAAAGCGGCGGTATGAATCCCATGCAAAGCGCGCATTGCCAGAGCTATCGGCCATGGACTGTGCAACTTCTGGGGTAATTCCAACGTTTAGAACTGTCTCCATCATGCCGGGCATAGAAAACTTTGCACCAGATCTAACAGATACAAGTAGTGGGTTTTCTACGCCACCAAATGTTTTGCCTAACTCTTTTTCTAACGCTGCTAGTGAATCGCTAATCTCTTTGCGAAGGCCTTCTGGAAATTTGCCGGTCTTTAAATACTCTCGGCAGGCAGTTGTTGCAATCGTAAATCCTGGAGGAACAGGTAAACCGATGCGAACCATCTCGGCCAGGTTTGCACCCTTACCACCCAGTAAATCTTTTTGTGACATGTCACCAAAAGTAAAAGGGTAAATATGGCGTTGCGTCACGAATGTGCCCTCCGTTGAATTAGATGAAATGTACACACACCGCAGGCCTTGGCGCGATGAGATTGCGCCATTGGCAAGGGTGAAGTTGGACTCGCCTAGCTAGGTGAATAGAGAGTTTCTGAGAGTTCGTTTGCGACTTTGCGTGTGAGGCGGGCTGCTTGGTCTAACTTTGTGATCAGGCGAGCCTTAGGGGCGCCAATGTTTAGGGCGGCAACAATTCGCCCCGATGCATCTCTAATTGGAGCAGAGCAACCCACCACTCCTATTTCGAACTCTTCATCAACGACGCTAAAGCCCTGCTGGCGAACTTTCTTTAACTCATCGATCAGCTCTTGTGTTGTTTTAAAGATACGTTGCCCCATCACGTTTGCGAGCGCCTCGGGCGTCCACTTTGCAGATATAGATGTCTCGTCCCATTCACAGAGTAAAACTCGACCGGCAGAAGTAGATGGCGCAGGAGAAGTAAGTCCTTCCCACACTGCGCGAAAACCATGGGCAGGTGCTGCAGTTGAAAGAGTAAGTACTTCGTCTTGTCGAAGAACGCACAGATGAGTTGTCTCTTGGGCAAGTTCGGCCAAGCGGCGCAGGTATGGCGTGGCAACAGAGGTTAGGTGAGCCTCAAAGGTCTGGGCGCTTAATGCATATAACCGCCAGCCCAGGCGATAGAACATTGTGTTGGGATCGCGATCGACAAGGCCTTGTTCGGCCAAAGTGGCAAGTGCTCTAGAGACCTGGGTCTTTTCGCGCCCGGCCATTTCTGCGATTCGAATAACCCCAAGGCCTGATTTATGCTCGACTTCGTACTTTCCTAATACCTCGAGCAGCTCGATATCTCTGCGTAAACCCGCGGAGTTGGTCTGGCGCTTAGAACTCATGAAACGATGCTAAACCGTTATGTGCCATATGCGCAACTGTAGTTGTATGAAACATCCGGTCAGACATAGTTTCTCCACATCAAACGAAGGGCGTCCGGTCAACCATGGCTTCTTATGCAATAGGAACACTCCCACCAGTGGGAGAAGTACCACCAACAATGTTTGCTCATGTCATTCGATCTAATCGTTTGGGCGAACCAAAGGATGCTTTTAAAGTTGAAGAGGTTCCAACTCCTACGCCAAAGCGTGGTGAAGTTTTAATCGCAGTAATGGCTGCCGGAATTAACTACAACAATGTGTGGGCTGCTCGCGGAATTCCAATCGATGTCATTGCAGCTCGTCAAAAAGGCGGAGAGCCAGAGGATTTTCACGTCGGCGGTAGCGATGCTTCCGGAATTGTTTACGCAGTTGGAGAAGGCGTAACAAAAGTAAAAGTTGGCGATGAAGTTGCAATTCACCATGGTTGGTGGGATGCAGATGATCCTTGGGTATTAGCAGGTAAAGATCCAATGATCGCCCGTTCTTCTAAGACATGGGGCTACCAAACAAACTATGGATCGTTTGGTCAGTTTTCAATTGTGCAAGAACACCAGTGCCTACCAAAGGCGCCATCACTTTCTTGGGAAGAGGCAGCTGCATCAACATTGTGCGGAACAACTGCTTATCGCATGATGTTTGGTTGGGCTCCACACGATACAAAGAAGGGCGATGTCGTTCTTGTTTGGGGCGGTTCTGGTGGTGTTGGTTCCATGGCTATTCAACTTGCAAAAGCAGTGGGAGCAATCCCTGTTGCAGTTGTTTCAGATGATGAGCGCGGAGAGTTTTGTATCAAACTTGGCGCAAAGGGCTACATCAATCGCAATGATTTTTCACACTGGGGTACTCCTCCACATTGGACAGATGAGGCAGGCCAGAAAATTTGGACTGCAGGTGCACGTGCATTTGGCGCAAAAATTTGGGAAATTGTTGGAGAGAAAAAAGATCCAGCAATTGTTATTGAACATCCAGGTGAAGCAACTGTTCCAACATCCATCTTTGTCTGCGAACCAGGCGGAATGGTTGTGATCTGCGCGGGTACAACTGGCTATTCAGCTGTTGTAGATCTTCGCTATCACTGGACTCGTCAAAAGAGATTCCAAGGTTCACATGGAACAAATGATGAGCAGGCAATTGCATTTAACAAGATGCTTACATCAGGAGCAATACACCCAGCACTTGGAGAAGTGTTGGGCTTTGAAGAGATTCCTCATGCACATCAACGTATGCACGAGGGAGATTTAGCGCTGGGAAATACCGCGATTCTTATTGGCGCAGCCAGTAAGGGACTTGGTAAGAAGTAAAGCAGTACAGATTGGTACTCATCGCGAGTGCCTAATCTTTCCTACCTAGGAGAGGAAAAAAAATGCAAGAACAAGATAACAACGCAGTTAACGATCTATCGCGCCGCGGACTGTTGATGGGAACTGCTGCTGGCGGTCTCCTCATCGCCGGTAGCGGAGCAATGCTTGCACCATCTGCAAACGCAGCAACCGTTAAATTGAAAAAGGGTGGAGTGCTTCGCGTGGCAGTTGGCGAAGGTGGAGCAAATGACACGCAGGATGCACACCTTGGTGGATTCACGGGTGATACAGCACGTGCATATCAGCTTTACGATCGATTGGTAGTTCGCGATTCAAAATTTAAAATCGTCAATGAGCTTGCAGACTCATTTACACCTAACAAGACTGGCAAAATCTGGACAGTTCGCGTAAAGAAAGGCGTTAAATTCCACAACGGCCGCACCCTTACAGCTGATGACGTAATCTTTACAATTCAGCGAATCCTCGATCCAGCAACTAGAGCAATTCGTGCTTCTCAGCTGGCAAATGTTGATGCAGCAAGGCTAAAGAAAGTCGATGAATACACAGTATCAATCACTTTGAAAACCGCTGATGTAACCTTTGATGAGCAGTTCTCAGATTACGCAATGGGAATCGTTCCAGTGGGTTACAACCCAGCCAGCCCAGTTGGTACTGGTCCATTCAAGGCCTCATCATTCACTCCAGGCGTTAAATCAGTTTATACAAAGAACACAAGCTACTGGCGTACAGGTGAGCCATATGTAGATTCAGTAGAGATCTATGTAGTAACCGACGAGTCGGCACGTGTGAATGGACTAATCAGTGGTCAGTTCGACTGCATCACTGACCTTCCAACTGCGCAGATTTCTACTATAAAGGCTAATAAGAAGCTTGCGATTCTAAACGCCAAAACAGGTTCATACGTACCAATCGCAATGAACACCAAAAAGACACCTTTCCAAGACAAGAGAGTGCGTCAAGCGATGCGCTTATTAGTTGATCGTGAAGCAATTGTGAAGAACGTCTATGGTGGCTATGCGACATTGGGTAACGACATTATCGGTCGCTACGATGAGGCATATGACACAAGCCTTTTCCCACAACGTGAATATGATCCAAAAAAGGCAAAGTCTCTGCTTAAGGCAGCAGGAGTCACAAACCTTGCTTTGGAGATAAATTACACTGACGGTCCAACAGGCATGGCCGAGATTCCACTCGCATTCAAGACGTCCGCCAAACAGGCTGGTGTTGAATTTTCAGCTAAGAAAAACGGCGGGGAATTCTGGGACAACTTCTTAGGTGGATACACGATTCACATGGATTACTACCTAAACCGTACGTACCTTCAAGGAGCGTCTACCGTCTACAAAGGTGGTTCTTATGCAATGGAGACCGGTTGGAGTAATGCCAAGTACAACGCACTTATTGCAGAAGCCAAAACCACTGCAAGTAAGAGCCTTCGAAACGAGATCATCCAAGATGCGATGAAGATCGAGTACGACGAGGGAGCTTATATCATCACCTCTTTCTACAATAAATTCGATGGTCTAAGTGCTGAGATAAGTGGATTTGGATCGGGTCACCCAAGTGGTAACGCGCTCAATAATTTCACACTTCGCTCAGTTGGTTTCAAAGCGTAATAAGTAGCACATAAGCAGATACTGAATATTTCGGTACCCGCGCGAATGCGCGGGTACCGAAGTTCAGTTTGAACAATAAAAATATGTCGTAAAAATTAAAATTATTTAGAATTCAAAGTGTGTTCAGATTAATTAAGGGGTTGTAATGAAGATAGTAAGTGCCAAGGTATTTGTAGTCGGCACTCCCCCTCCACATGATGGCGGCTCCTTTTGGGTCTTTGTTAAACTCACAACAGATACAGGCGTAGAAGGAATTGGCGAAGTTTATGCAGTTCCGTTCCATCCTTCTGTTGTAGAAAAAATGATTGAAGATGTCGTAGATCGCTATGTAA
>JBIIGW010000065.1:0-5641 GCA_044236295.1 Candidatus Planktophila sp. | reverse complement strand
ATTCTAGAAATAAGGGGCTATAGCGCAGCTGGTAGCGCACCTGCATGGCATGCAGGGGGTCAGGGGTTCAAATCCCCTTAGCTCCACGTATGAATAACAACGGTAACGAAGAGCGCGAACACGCGGCGTATGACTTTGCCTACGTTCAAGAAAAGTGGCTGCCAGTTTGGGATCAGCTTCAACCATTTAAATCTGGCGATAAAGATGACAAGCGCGAGAAAAAATATGTGCTGGACATGTTTCCTTATCCATCTGGTGATCTTCACATGGGGCACGCAGAGGCATATGCACTTGGCGATGTAATTGCACGCTACTGGGCCCAAAAAGGTTTCAACGTTATGCACCCAATTGGTTGGGATGCTTTTGGTTTACCTGCAGAAAATGCAGCAATAAAAAGAAACTCGGATCCACGTATTTGGACCTATGAAAACATCGCTGTTCAGAAATCTTCAATGCGCAGATATGCATGCTCATTTGACTGGGATCGTGTTTTTAACACATGCGATCCGGAGTACTACAAATGGAATCAGTGGCTATTTCTAAAGTTTTACGAGCGTGGTTTGGCCTATCGAAAAGACTCAGCTGTTAACTGGTGTCCAGGCTGTCAGACTGTTTTGGCTAATGAACAAGTTGTTGCCGGTCTTTGCGAGCGATGTGACACAGCCGTTACAAAGAAGAAATTAAATCAGTGGTATTTCAAGATTACAGATTATGCCGATCGCTTATTAGATGACATGGCTCAACTTGAAGGTAAGTGGCCTGACAAGGTTCTAACTATGCAGCGAAATTGGATTGGCCGATCAACTGGTGCCAATGTTGATTTTGTTATTGAGGGTAGAGAAAAGCCCATCACAATTTACACAACAAGACCGGATACTCTTTTTGGTGCAACATTTATGGTTGTCGCAGTTGATAGTGAACTAGCAGCTGAGTTAGTCATTGGCACAGGGGTAGAGACTGAGTTTGCCAAGTATCTTGAAACTGTAAAGGCGGCTAGTGATATCGATCGCCTTGCTACAGATCGCCCTAAGAGTGGAGTGTTCTTAAATCGATATGCAATCAATCCAGTTAATGGTCAGAAGCTACCAATTTGGGCAAGTGATTACGTTCTAGCCGATTATGGAACAGGCGCCATCATGGCTGTTCCAGCACATGATCAACGCGACTTAGATTTCGCGCGTGCAATGAAGCTTCCCGTTCAAGTTGTTGTAGACACAGGTGAAGAAGATCCAAATACTTCAGGTGTTGCAACAACAGGGGATGGTCAGTTGATTAACTCTGATTACTTAAATGGCCTCAATAAAGCAGATGCCATAGCAGCGATAAACAAAAAATTAGAAGCAGATAAAAAGGGCGCTGCCGCGCGTAACTATCGTTTGCGAGATTGGTTAGTATCTCGCCAACGTTATTGGGGTACTCCTATTCCAATTATTCATTGCCCTTCATGCGGTGAAGTTCCTGTTCCACTAGATCAATTACCATTAACTCTGCCCGATGCTCAAGGTTTGGATTTAAAGCCAAAAGGAACATCTCCGTTGGGTGCTGCAACTGATTGGGTTAACGTTAAGTGTCCTAAATGCTCTGTAGATGCAAAACGCGATACCGACACGATGGATACATTTGTTGATTCATCTTGGTACTACCTACGTTATGCCGATCCAACAAATGCGGCTGAACCATTTTCTAAGAAATCCGTAGATACCTGGCTACCTGTAGACCAATATGTTGGTGGAGTTACGCACGCAATTTTGCACCTTTTATATAGCCGTTTCTTTACTAAAGTCCTAAACGATATGGGAATGGTTGATTTCAATGAACCATTTACACGTCTGCTCAATCAAGGAATGGTTGTTATGGACGGTTCGGCAATGTCGAAAAGCCGTGGCAACTTAGTTCGTCTTTCTGATGAGTTAGAAAATCACGGAGTCGATGCCATTCGCTTATCAATGGTATTTGCTGGACCACCAGAAGATGATGTTGATTGGTCTGACGTATCACCGTCAGGTTCGGTTAAATTCCTAACTCGCGCATGGCGCTTATCAGGTGATGTAAAAAGCGCACCTGGAATCGACTTTAGTAAGGGCGATCTAGGTTTACGTAAGGCAGTTCATAAGGCACTACACGATGCTGCATTTGCCGTGGAATCATTTAGATTTAATGTGGCTGTTGCCCGTGTCATGGAGTTAGTAAATGCAACACGTAAAGCAATTGACTCTGGATGCGGACCAGCAGATCCTGCTGTTCGCGAATCAGTTGAAGCGATTGCAATCATGCTTTCACTTGTTGCGCCATTTACATCAGAAGAGATGTGGGAGCGCTTAGGTCATAAGCCTTGCGTCGCACTTGCAGGATGGCCAGAAGTCGATCCAGCTTTACTAGTTGCCGATGCGGTTACTGTTGTTGTGCAGATAAATGGAAAAATCATTGACCGTATAGATGTTGTTCCAACGATTACTGATGCAGAACTAGAGGCAGCAGCATTGGCTCTTCCTTCAGTTGTATCAGCCTTGGCTGGCGCGCAGATTAACAAGATCATCACTCGCGCTCCGAAGCTAGTTAATATAGTTATCAACAGTTAATTTGCTTTAGTAGTTCATCCTTTCAAAAGGCGTTGAAAATGCGCCCATGGAACAAATCAGAAATGCTTTCGACTCAATCTCAAACTGGTGGTTTGACCTTCACTACACGCCCAATCAAAAACGTGGCCTTCTTGTAATAAGTGCCCTCCTACTCATCATCTCCTTCTTTATTGTTGTGAGGGGCAACGCACAGCCACCAGAAGTTGAGATGAGTTCGCCAGTAATTGTGCAAGAAGTTGAGATATTCGTTGATGTTGCAGGTGCGGTCAATAATCCTGGTGTCTACTCACTCTCCGGTAAATCCCGAGTAATCGATGCAATAAAAGCTGCAGGAGATAGTGCGCCGGGAGCGGACTTGAGCACAATAAATTTGGCAAGAATTGTTAGTGATGGTGAGCAAATATATGTTGACTCAGCATCGACATATAGATCATCGGGTTCAGTGAAGAAAAATGTGAGAGTAGGTCCAATTAATCTCAATCGTGCAACAAAATCACAGTTAGATACTTTGGATGGAATTGGGCCAGTAATTGCCCAACGAATCATCGACTATCGAAAAGTAAATGGTCCATTTCTAACAATTGATGACATTCAAAAAGTCAGTGGCATCGGTACTGCAAAATTCGCACAGATCAAAAGCAAAATACAGGTCTAGTTGATTACAGGGCCGTTGCCCTGGGTGGAGCCATCTGGTGCGGTGCGCTCTTTCAAAGCGCGGCGGCACCTTGGAGAGTTTCACTTGCTGCAGTTTTGCTATGGGTCTTATCAATCTTTAGCAAAAAGACTCGATTTGCTGTTTTAGTCTTTGCACTACTTGTTGGATCAACAGCCATGTCTTTAAGGCAGGCATCTATAGAAAACTCCGCAATTCGGGAGTTTGTTGATTCATCAGTGGATTTTCAAGCACAAGTTATTACAGATCCAAGCTTTACAGCTTCAGGTAACTACTCGTTTTTAGCACGCCTGCTTAGTTTTGAGGATGGTCGGAATCAGTTTTATCTGCGCATACCCATTCGAATTATTACAAGAGAGAAAACAGAACTGCTGCCAGGTCAATTAATCACTGCAAACGCTCGAGTTATCGACAGCAAAGAAAGACGAGTTGCCGCTTTATTCATTGTAAATGAAGATATATCAGCAGTTACGCCTGCCTCAAGATGGGCATCATCACTTGGCGCTATAAGAAATGGACTTCGAGATCATTCAGGTGATGGAGATGCAGGCTCTTTAATTCCGGGAATGGTTTTGGGGGATACATCCAAACAAACACCCGAGTTTAAAGAGCAGATGAAGAGATCTGGATTAACTCATTTAGTAGCGGTAAGCGGTGCTAACTTTGCAATTGTTTCCTCATTTGTTTTGTGGTTGATGCAGTTTCCTATTAGGAACAAGAGATACCGCCTACTGGCAACTGCAATCGCACTGATCTGCTTTATTGCACTTGTGAGGCCATCACCATCTGTACTTCGCGCAGCTGCAATGGCAGCAGTTTTAATCTTTGCGCAGGCTAGCAATCGCGCAGCTGACTCTTTGCCCGCACTTGGTTTTGCCATGGCAGCGGTAGTAATTGGAGATCCTTGGCAGGCGCGAGATGCAGGATTTGCTCTCTCGGTTTTGGCAACTGCGGGGCTACTGTTGTTTGCGCCAATTATTACTCAACGGTTTCCTGTCCATCGAAAACTTGCAGGCGCTCTTGCACCGCCCATTGCGGCGATGATTTTTTGTTCTCCCATTGTTGTCGCGCTATCAGGATATCTATCCCCAATGAGCATCATTGCTAACTTGCTTGCAGCACCTGTTGTTGCACCCATAACTATCGTTGGATTTATCGCAGCGTTGATCTCTCCTTTTGCACCGATAGTTTCAACTCTGCTGATTTGCTTTATTCGATTTCCTGCTGGCTTTATTGTGAGCGTGGCGGCGTTTATATCTGATTTTCCTGTACTCACAATTCACAATGGAGTCATTGGATTTTCAATAGTTGTAGCAATTGTTGCTTTGATGTGGCTTTTTAGGAAATCGTGGAAGAAAAGCAGTGCCGTAATTCTGGTTCTTATCTTCTCTCTAACCTGGATACAACGCTGGCCAACAGGTGATTGGCAGATAGCAAACTGCGATGTTGGCCAAGGTGATTCAATGGTCATCAACTTAAGCAACGGCAGAGCAATTGTCATTGATGTGGGCCCAGATGAACAGGCACAGGACAAATGTTTGAAGAATCTTGGGATCAAAGAGATTCCACTTTTAGTTTTATCTCATTTCCACGCAGATCATGTTGGTGGCTTATCTGGCCTGACTTCATCTCGCAAAGTTGGCCAGACATGGATAAGTAACAATGCAGAACCTGCTGCACAAAGCCGCAATGTACTTTCCCTTTTAAAGAAATCAGAGATCGTGGTTGCACAAAAAGGGATGAAGGCAGAGATCAGTGGAATTACTCTTGAAGTGGTGTGGCCTGAAGTTAACATCGCTCAGTTTGAAACATTGCCAGGAGATGGCTCCCAGATAAATAACTCCAGCATTGCCATGATGATCTCCACTAATGATTGGAGCATTTTTACTGCAGGCGATCTTGAACCTCCCGCCCAACATCGGCTTTTGGGTGCAGTGAGAAAAGTAGATATCTACAAGGTTAGCCACCATGGTTCTAAATATCAGGACGCTCAACTTATGAGTGAGCTTTCGCCCCAAATTGCAATCATTAGCGTGGGTGCCGATAACCCCTATGGCCACCCAGCGGCTGAAACTATTGCCTCTTTGACTAGACTGGGAACTCAAGTTGTTCGAACCGATCAAGATGGCGCAATTGCAATTAGTGCGCAATCACACCACTTGCGAGTTCGAAAAAGTAAGTCAGCAATTGGATTGTTTTATTGGAGCTAAGGGAGGTTCGGTTTATGGATTCCATCTACTTAATCCTTGGACCAGAATCGGCGCTAGCCGAACGCGCACTGACCAAGCTTCAGGCAGAGTTAAAAGAAGAAAAATGTGAAGTGACGACGCTATTTGCTGGCGAGACAATAGTTGGCGACATAGCCGATGCTCTAGCACCATCACTATTT
>JBIIGW010000063.1:0-5675 GCA_044236295.1 Candidatus Planktophila sp. | reverse complement strand
GTTAAAACATTATATTTTGCAACAAATCTATCTGCAGTTAATATGAAATCAGGAAGATTTGATTCACTATAAAGTTTTCCATATGTTAGTGAGTCATAGCTAGTCACGTTATTTACAAAACGCTCACCAATATTTAAAATCGCCTCTCCGCGCATTCCAAAAAGAGAGCTAAAGCTAATTCCCATTAAAACAAGAATGAGTGCAAGGTGAAAAAATAGATTACCTGTTTCGCGGGCAAAGCCTTTTTCTGCCGAAATAGATTCTGATGTTTCTAAAACTCTAAACCTGTTTTTCTTAAACCACTCTCGTGCATTCTCCAGTTCAGATCCACTCGCGCTCCACTCCTGAAAATGCTCCATTCGAGATAGGTTTTTAGGTGTTGCCGGTGGTAACGCTCGCGCATTTTTCAAATGTTCAATGGTTCTTGGTAAAACACAACCAATGAGTGAGATGAATAAGAGAATGTAGACAGCACTAAACCAAGGTGAGCCGTAAACATCAAAGAGCCAGAATCGATCCAGCCACTCTGCCTGCTGAGGTGAATTTTTAAAGTAATCAGAGACCTGCATCGGGTTTTGAGTTCGCTGTGGAAACAAAGATCCTGGAATTGCAGCAACTCCAAGAAGTAGCAGCAAGATCAAAGCAGTGCGCATGCTGGTTAATTGGCGCCATAAATATCTGGCAAGGCTTGTGCTATCTAGTTCGGGGATTTGTACTTGATTACTCATTAGATCACCGGAATAAAGTCAGAGATTAAACCACGCATAGAATTCATTAACTCTCCCCAAAAACCCAGCACCTGCATTAACCCAATCATGATCAAGAAAATGCCGCCAATTTTTGAAATCAGATCACCGCGACGATAAATAATCGAACGAAGTTTTGCAGATTTGTCTAGGAATAATCCTGATGCAATAAATGGCAAACCTAAACCAAGACAGTAACCAAATGAGAGCACGGCACCGCGAAGTGCACTTGATTCTTGAAAAGCTAGAGTCTGTACTGCAGCAAGTCCGGGTCCAATACATGGAGTCCAACCGATTCCGAATAGAACTCCTAACAATGGTGCCCCAAGTAGGCCGCCAGTGGTTCGCATTTTTGGACGTATCGTTGGTGAAAATGGAAAACGTCCATAAAAGACGAAACCTAAAAGTATTGTCATAATTCCCAATATTCTGGAAATGATCTCTTCGTTTGCTACTAGCTGGTTACCTAATTGACCAAATAAGGCACCGAAAGAAACAAAGACTGCACTAAAGCCGAAAACAAATAGAAGTGAGCCAAGAAATACTTTGCCGCGGCTTACAGAAAATCCTGCTGCAAAGGACAAATAGCCAGGGACTAAGGGCAATACGCACGGTGACAAAAACGAAACTACGCCAACAATGAATGCAAAAGGAATTGCAGTCACAAGTGCACCACTAAAGAGTTGCTCTACTAAGAATTCTTTCATCCCTGAACAACTCTCTCAATTAACTGCGACAAAGATGCCACAGTGACAACTCCAGAGATCCGAGCTGCCACACGTCCCTGTTGATCCAAAACTACAGTTGTGGGAATTGCATTTGCCGATAGTGATCCTTTGAAGCCAGCCAAAATAGAGTCGTCAATTACTGTTGGATAAGGAATCTTAAATCTTCGTTCGAAAGCCTCCGCGTTCGCCGGGTTATCTCTCGTTAATATTCCAATGAATTCAACTTCACTGTATTTGTTTGCTAATGCAACAAGTGTTGGGGCCTCTGCCCGACATGGTGAACACCACGATGCCCAGACATTAACTACGGCAACTTTATTTTTTTGATAGGTATAGGTCTGGCCAGATAATGTCATTCCAGAAATTGTTGGTGCGATCTTTCTGTGATCGGCTTTAATAAATGTAATTGCCCCATCACCGGACACAAAACTTTCTTCTGCTACTGAACTTCCTCCACCTCCGCAACCAGTCAGCGTTATGGCAAGGATTAGGGCAATGAGTGATCTCTTCATTACTTGTTTTCTGGCAGTAGATGTCTGGCAGGTTCAGAGTAAGTGATCCCTGAGATAAAGCCATCATCATCAAAGTGAATACTTGTTACAGAAGCAAGAGTGCATTCGCGTTTGCGGGGATCATGTAAAAGTCTTCGGTTTTCAATTGCACTTCTTAAAATCCAAATTGGTAGTTGATGAGAGACACATATTGCATCTTTGCCCTTTGCTGCATCGCGCGCTGCAAAAACTGCAGCCAACATACGATTAATCTGTTGATCGTATGGCTCGCCCCATGATGGCTTCCATGGATTCCATAGATGTCTCCAGGAGGCAGGATGGCGCAACACTCCATCGCCAACTCCAAATGGTTTTCCTTCAAAAATATTTGATGCCTCAATTAATCTTTCATCTGTTGTAATTGCCATGTTGTGCGCTTTTGCAATTGGAGCTGCGGTTTCTTGTGCGCGTTGCAAGGGTGAAACATGCAGAGCACCTAAATCAATGTTTTTTGACCATTCTCCAATTGTTGATGCCATCTCTTGTCCACGCTCAGATAATCTCCAACCCGGTTGTCGCCCATAAAGAATTTTTTCAGGGTTGTGGACTTCGCCGTGTCTGAGAACGTGCACTGTGGAACTCATGGGTAAAGCATAAAGCGTCAATAAACTCTGTGATTCGCTAGGGTAGTGACATGGCACTCACAGATAAACGGGCAGCCTTCTTTGATGTCGATAACACGCTTATCCGAGGCTCAACAATTTACTTCTTGGGTCGAGGTATGTACCAGCGTGGTTATTTCACAAAGAAGGATATTTCACGGTTCGTTCTTGCCAACCTGAGATTTCGCTTAACTGGGAAAGAAAAAAAGGAAGAGATTCAAAGATTTCAAGATGCAGCCACTGACTTTATTGGAGGTCACAACGTTGCAGATATTCAGGCAATTGCGGAAGAGATTTATGATGAGTTTGTATCACCTGCAATGTGGCAGGGAACAATTGATATCGCTCAAACACATATCGCAAATGGGGATGAAGTTTATTTAGTCACTGCTGCCCCAGAAGATATGGCAACTTTGATCGCAAAAAGACTTGGCCTTACGGGTGCAATTGGAAGTAAGGCTGAGATAAAAAATAATGTTTACACAGGCAAAATGAATGGACCCCTATTGCACGGCAAAGAAAAAGCTATTGCAATCATTGAACTAGCGTCAACTACTGGATTAGATTTAAAAAACTGTTTTGCATACTCTGATAGCAATAATGACTTGCCGCTACTGCAAAGCGTTGGGCATCCTTCTGTGATTAATCCAGATGCACTTTTGGGATTGCGCGCAATGGCCGAAGGCTGGCCCATCCATGATTTTCGGAGAGCTAGATTTATCGGCAGGATAATCTCACCCGTGGTTGTCCGTCTGGCCGCACTTGCAACGTGGCTTACTCCTCGTAAGCGAAAAGGTAATTAACTACTTAACCCTCTATCCCTGTAATGTAGGCAAGTTATGGAAATGCGCTCATTCTCCGACTACTTGCGTAGTGTTGATGATGCTGCCCTAATTTCCCTCTTCTCTGCCCGACCAGATTTAGTTACTCCGGTACCACCAGATATCGCATCACTTGCCGTACGCGCATGTTCGGCTCCAAGTTTGGCTCGTGCAATTGATTCATTAAATAAATGGCAACTACAAGTTCTTGAAGCAGTAGTTAATGTCAATGAACCTTTTTCAGAAAAAGCCATCGCATCACTTACAGATAAGCAAGCAGCATCGGCTTTAGAGCATTTGACCAAAGTTGGATTAATTTATCCATCCGATGATGGGTTAAGAGTTCCAACCCAGCTGCGCGAAGTGCTCGGCGCTGAACCTGCAGGTCTCGGGCCGGCATCAATGGTGAAATTAAAATTAAGTGAGTTAGCACAGGCGCCCCAAGATTCGAAAAAGATTTTAGAGCGATTAATGTGGGGGCCTCCCAGAGGAAGTGTCGGTGACATTAAAAATCCTGGCCCAGGGATTGCTTGGCTTTTGGAGAGAAAATTTCTTGTCGCACTCGATCAGCGCACGGTAATTCTGCCCCGTGAAGTAGCTATTGAACTTCGCGGTAAGAAAATACATAAGGAATTGTGTGCGCAAGCTCCTGAATTAAACGGGGCAAAGCGGGAAAAGAAACAAGTAGATCTGGCTGCAATTGCCAATGTTTCAACGGTTTTACGCTGGGTTGAAGAATTACTTAATTTTTGGGCAGAGGAACCTGCAGATGCATTGCGAGCTGGTGGATTGGGTGTTCGAGACTTAAAAACTCTTTCGACTCACTTGGGTGTTGATGATGCATGTACTGCATTTATCGCCGAACTTGCATACCTAACTTCGCTGATTAGCATTGATACAAATGATCAGATTTTGCCTAGTAATAAATTTGATATTTGGTTAATGCAATCTCCTGCAGATCGATGGCAGATGTTGGCATCTGCTTGGTTGATTACTTCACGTGTTAGCGGACTAGTGGGACGTTTGGAGTCCAAAAATGTTGCAGCTCTGGGTCCAGAGTTAGATCGCGTCAATGCTTCTAAAGTAAGAGGATTGACTCTTTTGTTGCTCAAAGAGAATCCTGGAGTAGCACCTGACTGGGACAGCTTTAAATCAGTTTTGGATTGGCGTGCACCAGTTAGACGTAATTCATCTTTGCAAGACGAACTTGCTGAGTGGACATTGCGTGAAGCGGAATGGTTAGGCATAACAGGCCAAGGAGCAATTTCAAAGTATGGCGTCGGTTTCCTTGATGGAGATGATTTAGATGTAATCAACCAGGACTTGCCAAAAACTGTTGATCATATTTTGATTCAAAGTGACAACACAGCTATCGCTCCGGGCCCACTTGAACATGAGATCTCACAATCACTTGCAATGATGGCTGAGATTGAAAGTCGAGGAGGCGCAACTGTATATCGATTTACAGAGGCGACGATTCGCCGTGCACTAGATCATGGTAAAACTGGTGATGAGATAAAGTCATTTCTTGCAAAAACTTCTAAGACTCCTATGCCCCAACCCCTTGAATATTTGATTGCAGATGTAGCCAAAAAACACGGGAAGTTACGTGTTGGCAATACTTCCTCATTTATACGATGTGAAGATACTGCACTCATTTCACAGATTATTAATGATAAAAAACTTGAGATTTTAGGCCTTCGACGGATTGCACCAGAAGTTGTTATATGTGAAATGGATGCAACAGATGCAATGCGCATTTTACGTGAATGTGGTTACCTACCAGCGGGTGAATCTGCCAACGGAATGATTTTGACGGGAGCTAAATCTAATCGAGCTTTAACTAAACCAAGACCTCCACGCATTATTGGCGAAGTTGATTTTCCAACAGATGAATCATTAACCGCCGCAATTCGCACTTTACGAACTGGTGAAAAATCGACTCACCGCCAAACACGTTTGCGACAGGTGGCTAATGAGGCTTTGGGTGCGCTTCCGCGAACGACAGCAAATGAAACCATGGATGTTTTACAACAGTTTATTGCTGAGGAAAAAACCCTTTCAATTGGATATGCCGATAACAACGGTGGAGTCACCCATAGAATCATTGATCCGATAAGAATTAGTGCAGGCGCACTCATTGCGCGCGATCATGCAACCGGGGAGGTTCAATCCTTCAGAATTCCCCGCATCACCGGCGTAGCACCGTTATAGACTTAGATCATGT
>JBIIGW010000004.1:0-20571 GCA_044236295.1 Candidatus Planktophila sp. | reverse complement strand
GTCACTTCGCTGACCTTTAATCCTTTGGCTTTTGCAACTGCCTGAATATTCTGGGCAACGCTGGCCTTGATATCGATTACTGCAGCTGCTGCTGGGCCAGTAACAATTTTGTCCATGTAGAAAACTCCTGCAGGATCAAACATTGTCCCCCGGGGAGCAAGTGCAATTACGCTAATCGCACCATTCATTCCATTTGCAGTTAACGAAGTTCCATCTATGGGATCTACTGCAACATCACAGAGCGGCCCATCTTGATTGCCGACTTCTTCACCGTTATGGAGCATTGGAGCGTTATCTTTTTCGCCTTCGCCAATAACTACCACTCCACGCATGTCTACGGTGTTTATCATCTCGCGCATAGCTTTTACTGCAGCTGCATCTGCTAAATCTTTCTCACCACGACCAACCCAAGGACTTGCTGCCATAGCTGCAGTTTCAGTCACGCGAATGAGTTCTAGAGCAAGGTTACGATCAGGCTTTTGCAGGCTCATTCTCGGGTCACCTTTGCACCTAAATTTTGTAACTGCTCGGTGAAGTTTGGATATCCTCGATCAACGTGGAAGCCCTGATCTACTGTTGTTTCACCTTCTGCAACTAATGCAGCCAAGATCAATCCAGCACCTGCGCGTATGTCATGTGCCTCAACAGGTGCCCCAGAGAGTTCTTTGACTCCCGTAATTGAGGCGTGGTGCCCATCAACATTTATCTGTGCACCTAACCGAATAAGTTCATTTACAAACATAAATCGAGATTCAAAAACGTTTTCAGTCACTAGCGAATGCCCTTCGGCAATTGAATTAAGAGCAATAACCATCGGCAAAAGATCAGTTGGAAATCCAGGATATGGCAACGTTGCAACATCAATTGATTTTGGTCGATGATTCATGCGCACTCGTATTCCATCGCTAATTGAAGTTATGACTGCTCCTGCAGAAGCTAACTTCTCTAACGGAATTTCAAGATGCTCGGGCCGGGCGCCGTGAATAGAGATATCTCCACCAGTCATCGTTACTGCAAAGGCCCATGTGCCAGTAATAATTCGATCAGCAACGGTTGTGTGATCAGTTGGGGAGAGCTTTTCAACTCCAGTAATGGAAATAACTGATGTGCCTAGACCTTCAATCTTTGCACCCATAGAGATTAGAAATTCCCCTAAATCAACAATGTCAGGTTCGCGAGCGGCATTTTCAATAGTAGTTACTCCACGTGCAAGCACTGCAGCTGTCATTATATTTTCAGTTGCACCAACACTAGGAAAATCTAAATCGACAGAAGAGCCAACCAAACCCTTGTCAGCATTGGCAACGACATATCCATGCTCAATATGGGCGTTAGCACCAAGAACTTCTAAGCCTTTGATGTGAAAATCCAAACCGCGTGATCCAATTGCATCTCCACCAGGTAGAGCAACTTCAGCCTTACCAACGCGAGCAACAAGTGGACCTAGCACATTGATAGAGGCGCGCATTTTTCTAACTAAGTCATAATCTGCGCGATGCTCGGGTGTAATAGGAACATCAATTGTGAGAACTCCTGAACTGCTTTCGATTGTGCAACCTAGACGAGTCAAAAGTTCGGACATAATCTCTACATCTGCAATTGCGGGCACATTTCGTATTACGGTTTTACCAGGGGCTAACAAAGATGCTGCCATTAACTTTAAAACCGAGTTTTTTGCCCCTGTAACGGCTACCTGGCCGTTAAGTGGCCTGCCTCCAACGATGCGGAAACGATCGTGAGTTGCCACGTGAGATGCCATAGGCGGAGTCTACTTATAGGCTAGGGCCATGGTTAATTTAACGCGCATTTACACGAAGACCGGTGACGACGGAACAACCTCACTCGGAGACATGAGCCGTACTTCAAAGAATGATCCACGCCTAGAGGCATATGCAACTGTTGATGAGGCAAATTCGACAATCGGTGTTGTCCTTGCAGCAGATGAGTTATCTGAAGATGTTCGCGCACTTCTAGTTCGAATTCAAAATGACCTTTTTGATGTTGGTGCAGATCTTTGCACCCCAGTAGTGGACGCACCTGCGTTTGAACCACTTCGAGTACTTGAATCACAAGTTGTTTACTTGGAAGAGCAGATCGATAAATACAACGCAGGCTTAGAGTCACTGCGCTCTTTTGTACTTCCATCGGGAACTACCGCTGCAGCACACCTTCATGTGGCACGCACCGTTGTTCGTAGAGCAGAGCGACGCACATGGGCTGCAATTCATGCATTTGGTGGGGGAGTAAATCCATTGACTGCAAAGTATTTAAATCGCTGCTCAGATCTTCTCTTTGTTTTAGCCCGAGATGCTAATAAGAAAATTGGCGATCAACTCTGGGTACCAGGAGCTAACCGCTAAGAGTTGCTTGTATAAGTTGTAGTTGGGACAACTTCAACTGGAGTATCACTTCGGCAATCTGCTTTAAAGTTTCCTATGGAATGAAGTGGATCTAGCAGTTCTTTACTGACTAAAAGAATTGTTGCAAACTGCTTGGGCCCTGTTTTTGCGTAGGTAGTGCGAAGTTGGCCCAGAATCTTGAGAGTTTTGTCAGTAGCTGAGACTTGGTTACGAACGTCGGCTGTAACGATCCAATAAGTACAACCAACAGTTGATGCTACTTGTATTGCACCACATGCATATTTCTCGCAGACTCTAATCCCATCTTCTTGTACCGCAAGTGACTTCTCTAAAACAGGGTCAATATTAGAAAGCCCCTTAAGTGCATCTAGCGTAGGAATCTTTGCAAAAGTACTTCCACTACTACTTACCTTAAATCCCTTTGGAGGCCAAACAGGAGATGGTAGTGGAGCAACTTTTGAAGTTGGCTTTGGCTTTGGCTTCTTCTTAACTTTTGGCTTAGTAGCTGGCTTCTTTGTGGCTTTAGGTTTTGCAGTGGGCTTCTTAGTAACAGTCGGCTTTGTCGTCGGTTTCTTCGTAACAGTCGGTTTTGCAGTTGGCTTCTTTGTTGGTGCGGGTGAATTCGTTGCAGCGTTAGAAGGCAATACAGCCGCAGGAGTTATCAGCGAAAATATTAGAAACGCTAGAAGAAGACGCTTAATCACGGTCCCACTTAAATTTTCTGACTGAGAAATAGATACCAATTGCAAGCCAAATTAATAGAACTATCAAAGTACGTCCTATTTCCCAAGAACCGGCAACTTCTTCTGCAGCAAAAGAATCAGGAAGGAAAACTGATCGCATTCCTTGAGTTAACCATTTGAGAGGGAAAATTGCTGCAACTTGCTGCATCCACCAAGGTAACTGAGTAAATACAAAGAAAACTCCACTAAAGAACTGAAGAATAATAACTATTGGAGAGACAACGGCAGATGCACCTCTGCCAGATTTTGGAACAATTGAAAAGGCTATTCCAAGTGCGGTCGAACATGCACTTCCCAGAATTACTAACCAAGTAAAGGTAATCCACTTGCTAATCTCAGTTGGCATCTCTAATCCAAAAAACAAAACTCCAAAGCCAAGGAGCATAAAGATCTGTACAGCCATGCTTGCAAAAATCAGGATCGCTTTTCCAATGAAATAACTAGAAGCAGGCATTGGCGTTCCACGTAACCGCTTGAGAGCACCCACATCTCTTTCCATTGGAATTGTGATTGCAAGTGCTTGAAAACCGGTATTAACAAGTCCCGAAGCGATCATGCCTGCCACAAAGTACTGTGAAAAAGTCACACCTGGTGCGATGGTGTTTTGGAAAACCGAACCAAAAATTACCAACAAAATGACTGGGAAAAACAAAGTAAAGACTACGGACTCTCTTTGTCGTGAGAACTGTTTGATCTCTAAACTTCCACGTCGAAGTCCAATTTTCAGAGCGCTAGGAACCTTATTCATCAGGATTGCCAATCATCTCAAGGTAGATATCTTCTAGCGACGGTCTTGTAACGATTAATTCAGGTACTTCGCCACTAAATTGCGTAGAAAGTCTGTTCACTAGCGCGGTCGGGTTATCGGTTTTCTCCAATTTAATCTGCGCTCCATCACGCCATTGAACTGTGGCCTGAGCTGTTGCGCGCCCACCTAGTTCAGTTGGAGTTGAGATTTCGACAATCTGGCCATGATTTATGACAGCAACTCGATCAGCAAGTGCTTGCGCCTCATCTAGATAATGCGTTGTCAAAAGGATTGTGGTTCCATCACTTCGAAGTTGCTTAATCAGCGACCAGAATGCACGACGTGCCTGCGGGTCAAATCCAGTTGTCGGCTCATCTAAGAATAAGAGCTCCGGATTTCCAATAATTCCAAGTGCAACATCTAATCGTCGGCGTTGGCCGCCAGATAATGTTCGAATGAGCGCGCCTTGTTTTTCCGATAGGCCAACACTGTCTATTACATGCTGAACATCTAGGGGATTTGAGTAATAATTACTGAAATGTTCAACTGTTTCACCAACACTTAAGTCACCAGCATCTGCCGAGTTTTGTAAAACAATTCCAATTCGATTTCGCCATATGCGAGATTCTGCACCTTTAATTTGTGGATCAACACCTAGCACGCTCACAGATCCTGAATCCCGAACTCTGAAACCTTCGAGAATTTCTACTGTTGTTGTTTTTCCTGCCCCATTTGGACCAAGAAGAGAGAAGATTTCGCCTTGTTCGATCTGAAGATCGAGTCCACGAACGGCCTGCAGATCACCATAGTTTTTCTTGAGGCCTTTAACTTCGATGAGGCTCATACCGATACTTTACTATGCGAAAATACTCCTGTGAGCCCCCGTAGAAATTATCCAAAGAAGCGAGAAAAGCCGGTTGAACCGCGTGAAATCAACATCGCCTCTACGGGTGAGAGAAGAGAAGATCACAAAGATGGGACATACATTGTTCGCCGATTAACTGGTTCGGGATCTACAAAGCCATATCGATGCCCAGGTTGTGATCAGCTTATTCCTCTGGCAACACCGCACATCGTTGCATGGCTTGAATATGATGAAGATGGACGCCGCCATTGGCACAATACATGTTGGAGCAAGAAAGATAATCGCCGCCCCAATACAGAGCGAACTAGAAATGCCCCAAAGTTTTAACTATTGAGGCCTTTCAAAACAATTTAGCCGAACCTTCCCTTTAGAAACTTAGTAGCTTTAATCACTAATCGATCATCTTTTGCGCGACGCTTAAAGCTTAAGAAATTGATTGGAAGATTAAATCGAGTCCGAACCACAGTGCGTGCATAGGAGTATTCCAAGAGACCTTCAGGTCCGTGCACTCTTCCATAACCGCTATCTTTTACTCCGCCAAATGGTACAGCAGCAATCGCGGCAAATGAGAATGTGGAATTAATCGCAACCATTCCACAATGTAGCTGTGAAGCAATCTTCTTTCCTTGGCGCTTTGACCAAACATTTGCACCTAAGCCATAGCTTGATGCATTAGAAAGTTCAATTGCCTCTTGCATGTTTTCAACGGTATTGATGATGATTATTGGCCCAAAGCTTTCTTCTCTAACAGCAGTTGAATTCTCCGGAACATCAACCAAAATTACTGGTTGAACAAATGGGGCTTGCACGGACTTTGCGTTACCGTACGCAAACTTTCCACCATCTTTAATGGCAGCCTTTATATGAGAGGCAATGATATTTAGTTGAGACGGCATAGTGACAGGTCCGTAATTGCCTTCTCCAGGTGCCCCGGCATTGACGGTTTTTGCTAGTTCAACAGCTTTAGCAATGAATTGTGATGCCACTTTCTTATCTACATACACTCTCTCGGCGCCAATGCAAGATTGCCCGGAGTTAGCCATTGCAGACCACATCGTTGCATCTACGGCGCGATCTATATTTGCATCAGATGCAACGATCACAGGATCTTTTCCGCCACACTCTAAAACCACAGGGATCATATTTGCTGCACATGCCGCGGCTACTAATTTTGCAGTTCTAGTGGAACCAGTAAATGAAAGCTTGTCGATGGCGCTATTACACAGCGCTGCACCTGTCTGTCCTAACCCGGTAATTACCGTGAAAATGCCGGCAAATGGCGCAACAGTTTTAAAGCTCTGCTCCAGCCATACACCCACACCTGGAGTGAACTCGCTTGGTTTAAATACAACTGTGTTTCCAGCGGCTAATGCATATGCAATCGAACCAACTGGGGTAAATATTGGATAGTTCCACGGACCAATCACACCAACAACACCTACGGGAGAGCGTTCAACAGTTGCGGACATGTTTGCCATCAAAGCACCTGGCGCCCTATGAGAAGTTCGCATAATGTCTTCTGCATGACGAGCAACCCAACCAATATGACTAACCGCGATGCTCACTTCTAACCGTGCATCACTTAAGGGCTTGCCTGTTTCTTCAGAGATGATTGATGCCACCTCTTCAATATTTTTTATGATGTAACTACTCCATGCGAGTAAAGTTTTTTTCCGACCATTAAATCCCAGTTTTACCCAGCCAGATGTTGCAATTCTCGCTTGAGCTACAACGCGATCTACATCTTTATCCAATTGAATTGGGTATTTTCCAATTACTTTATTGGTAACAGGGTTATGTGAATTAAATGTTTTGGCCATGTGCATAAGCCTAGCCTCCAACAGATAGAATCTGAAGTATGAAAATGAGAGTGGGTCCCGGCTCCATATTTCCATCCATTAGAACCCCATTTGAGGTAACAACTAAGGATGGTGTTGTTTTAGTCGGAGAAGTTGCCGCCCCTCTACAAAAATCCCAAGGTGCAATTTTATGTTTACATCCCCTGCCAACAGCAGGCGGAATGATGGATAGTCACATCTATAAAAAAGCTGCAAATCGCTTACCTGCAATGGCTGATCTAACAGTGGTTAGATTCAATACGCGGGGAACAACTAGTGATGCCGGTACAAGCACCGGAGAATTTGATAATGGAAATGCAGAACATTACGACGTAGAAGCAATGCTGACCTACTGCTTTGATGTTTTAAAGTTAGAAAACCTGTGGGTTGTAGGGTGGTCTTTTGGCACAGATTTAGCCTTGCAACATGCAAAAGATCCTCGGCATAAAGGATTGATCTTGCTCAGCCCACCACTTAGAACAACAACTGATGAACAACTTAAATATTGGAATAGTGATTCAAGACCGATTACTGCTCTTGTCCCAGAGCTAGATGACTATCTGCGACCAGACCAGGCACGTCAAAGATTTGCAATCGTTCCAACACTAAAGATTGTCGCTGTAGATGAAGCAAAACATCTATGGCTAGGAGAGCCTTCGGTGCACAGAGTTTTATCTGAAATTACATCAATAGTTACTGGAAAAGATCAAAAACTTCCGCTGGAGTTTTAAGCTTTATTTGCCCGAGGAATTACGACCTCATCTAAAATTAAGATTATTGATGCAGCAACAGGAACGGCCAGTAATCCACCAACCAAGCCCAATAGTGAAGAGCCAATCAACGCTGAGATAATTGTTACGGCTCCCGGCACAGAAAGCGTCCTCTTCATTATTCGGGGAGTCACAACATAGTTTTCAATTTGAACATAGAGCACATATGCCACAAATGCTATAAGACCGATTAATGGAGACTGCGTTAATGCAATCAAGGTAACTACGCCAGCGCCAATAAAGTGACCAATCAGCGGAATGAGAGCCACAACAAAAACAATCATTCCAATTGCGATTGGAGATGGCATTCCTAATATTGATGTTAGAAGGACAACAAAAACACCAGCCATTGCAGCTATTAGGATCTGGCTGCCTACAAATAAACCAACTCGTTCAATAACAGCATTTGTTAGTTTTCCAACTCTTTCCCGACGAGATGCAGGTACTAGAGAAAGTCCTAGGGATACAGCCTGTGGAAGTGAAGTTATAAAGTAAAGCGTAAGCACCAAGATAGTTAGTGCGGTGAAAAATCCTGAAAGAATACTCTGGCCAACGCCAATTACCCCGCCAAATGTTGAGATTAACAAGGTTCCATCAGATGTCACAGAGTTTAATCTGGACTGTAATGTGTCAATTAATCCAAACTGGTCATTCAGGCTATTGATAGTTCGATTCTTCATCAAATCATCGAGTAACTGTGGGGCATTCTCAATCAGATTTGTTCCCTGATTAACCACAGGAGGAACAACTACGAAAGCGAAAAATACAACAAAGAGAATTACTGAGGAGAAAATCACCGCAACTGCAGAGACTCGGGAAAGGTTGCGTTTACGCAAGGCCTCAACGGCTGGATTTAAACCTGTAGCTAAGAAGAGTGAGACAAGGATTAATACAAATATTTGACTCACGCTCTCAAGTGCTCGGAGCAAAACAATTGCAGTTAAAACACCCAATGTTGCAACAAAGCCAAAGTAAAACGGTTGAGTTTTATTGATTGGAAGACCTGATACTCCAAAATCGCTGACTTTTCTTTTTGGTTTAGAAACCGTCGTTGCAGCTTTTTTGATTTTCTTTGAAGTAGCCATGCTCTTATTCTAAAGTGTGTAAGCGTCACTTTGGTGATTAAGGATGATGTTTGCAGGTTAATTAGGCTGATCGGTAGGATTGATCTATGAGTTTGCCACCTAATTTCGGGCAGGCCTTTGATTTAAGTTCATTGACTAAGCCAAAGGTCGATCCTGACCTGCCTATGCCCGGCCTTGAAGTAACTGTCGAAAACTTAAACACCAATATTTTGCCTTTATCGTTGGTGCGACCTGTCATTGTTTTAATGTGGTCTCCAAGAAGCGCCGAGTCTCAAGAGATGGTTATAACTCTTGGAAAATTAGAGCAAGCTTATGAAGCTAAGTGGAGCCTTGCTCGAGTAAACATTGATACACATCCAGAGATTGCTCAAGCGTTTCAAACAAAAAATGTTCCATATGCAGTTGCGATAATTGCAGAACAAATGGTGCCTTTGTTTGAACAGGCTTATCCAGAAGCACAGGTTCGACTTGTTATTGATAAAGTTTTGGCGCTTTCGGCCCAGCAAGGAATTGGCGAAGCACCTGTTGAACAGATGGAACCAGAAGAGGAAGAAGCGATGAAAGCTTTGGAATCTGGCGAGTTTGCCCAAGCAGAAGCAGCGTATAAAAAATGGTTATCCAGAAAACCAAATGAAAACTTAGCAAAACTTGGTTTAGCTCAGACTCAACTTCTGATTAGAACTAAGGACCTTGATCTCGATCAGGTAATTGCAGAATCAACAAAATCTCCGACAGACATTGAGATTCAACTAAAGGTGGCAGATGTCGAAATAGTCAATGGTGGAGTAGAGGCGGCCTTTGCTAGATTATTAAATCTGATAAAGACGACACAGGGTGATGATAAGAATAAGGTCAAGAACCACCTGCTCAATTTGTTTGCATTAGTTGATCAAGGTGATCCCCGTTTAATTTCTGCCCGGAAAGAATTAGCGAGCTCGATTTTTTAATGTTGAGCCAACAACAGGAGCTTAAGTATTTAAAGTCGCTTTTCTTTTTGTTTGGTTTCTTAATTATGGCTTTGGCGCCACGATTGTCAGAAGTTAAAGTAAATTTAGGACTATCTAATGGAGAGTTTGGTTCTCTCATAAGTACAGCTGCAATCGGATCCTTTATCAGCTTAATGACTGTAGGCCACCTAGTGCACAAATATGGGGCCAAATTAATCTTGCAGATCTCTGCAACTGTGCTGGCTATTTCACTTTTAATCCTTGTTCATACCAGTTCAACTTTCATTTTCCTTATTGCAAATATCACTTGGGGAAGTGCGATTTCTGGTTTTCATATATCGATTAACTCACAAGGCTTTAGCTTTCAGGATCGATCACACAGGAATGTGATAACACTTCTTAGTGGACTTTGGAGCTTTGGTGCACTAGTAACTTCGATCATTGCGGGGCTATTAATTGGAAATATCTCACTTACGACACACATCACAGCTCTTACAATTATGACTCTTGCCGGAATGCTCTATGCAATCTCTTCAATGACGCAAGTTTTGGTGGAGCCAAATCAGAATCCTGAGACGGATTATGGGTTCTCTGACATGTTTAAAGGATTTGAAATTCAAGCTGCAGTGTCAGCAGGCTTGATCTCCTCATTAATGCTCGAATACGCAGTGGGAGATTGGGCTTCAATTTTTCTCAGTGAAGATATGGGGTTAAAACCTGGGATCAATACATTGCCATACATTCTCTTTACAGTTGCAATGATTGTTGGGCGACTAAATGTCCATCGACTTCTTGATAAGAATTCGATCATCAAATTATCAAAAATTGCGTCAATTACATCTGGTCTATCATTTTTAGGGACCATATTTGTCGCAGATTTTTTCAAAGATACAAATCAACTCGTAGTGATTTTGGTCTTGTGTGTTGGGTTCTCAGTTGCTGGGCTCGGCTCTTCATTCCTTGCACCGTCTTTCATGAATGCAGCAAATACCCGATCAAAAAACCCTTCTTCGGTTGTAGTTGGGCAAATTGGAGTTATAACTATTGTTCTAGCCTTTGTATTGCGCTGGGTGATCGCATGGACAGCGGAGTTAACTTCATTGACTATTGGACTAGCTATTCCAGCCTTAATGCTGCTAACGGTTCCATTTTTTACTAAAGTTTTAAAGAAAGACTAATCAACCAGAACCTTCTGTGTTGCCAGCATCTGCAGCTGTTACATCGTGAATCTTATATTTGGCCATAGCCTTTGTTAGAACACTCTTTTTAATCTTTCCGGCCTCAACAAGTTGCTGTAAAACTGCAACTGCAATGGATTCAGCATCGACTTTAAAGTGTCTGCGTAAAGCCCCACGTGTATCTGATAGTCCAAAGCCATCTGTTCCTAAAGAGCAGAAAGGTTGTTCTATCCACGGTGAGATTTGATCTTGAACTGCTCGCATATAGTCACTGACTGCAACGACCGGCCCCTTAGCATCTGCCAATTTTGTTGTTACATATGCTTGGCGATGATCGCTAGGGTTTAACAGATTATGTCGATCAGTTTCTAGGCCATCACGGCGAAGTTCATTCCATGATGTCACTGACCAGACAGAGGCCTTCACGCCCCAATCATCGTTTAGAAGTTGTTGCGCCTTAAGGGCCCAGTTAACACCGACTCCTGATGCCAATATCTGCGCACTCTTTTTGCGAGATTTCTTCGCAGGTGAGTACAGATAGATTCCCTTGAGCAGACCGGCAACATCTAAATTTTCAGGCTCAGCAGGCTGAATGTAAGGCTCATTATAGACAGTTAAGTAGTAGAAGATGTTTTCACTATTCTCGCCATACATTCTACGAAGTCCATCTTTAACAATATGTCCCAATTCAAATGCATATGCTGGATCGTATGCAACTACTGCAGGATTTGTTGCTGCAAGCAGTAGCGAATGACCATCTTCGTGCTGTAATCCTTCACCGTTGAGTGTTGTTCGACCTGCAGTAGCGCCAATTACAAATCCGCGAACAAGTTGATCTGCAGCTGCCCAGAAACCATCACCAGTTCGCTGGAAACCAAACATTGAGTAGAAGATGTACATAGGAATCATTGGTTCATCATGTGTTGAATATGAAGATCCAACTGCAGTAAATGATGCAACAGAGCCAGCCTCATTGATGCCTTCATGCAAGATAACACCAGAGGTTGATTCCTTATATGAAAGCATAAGTTCGCGGTCTACTGCTGTGTATTTTTGTCCATGAGGTGAATAGATCTTTAATGTTGGAAATAGTGAATCCAAACCAAATGTGCGTGCCTCATCAGGAATAATCGGCACAATTCGAGAACCTAGCCCTGGATCCTTCACAAGATCTTTTAGCATACGAACAAATGCCATAGTCGTTGCAATTTCTTGTTGTCCAGAACCTCGTTTTGCTGATTCATAAACACTGTCATTTGGCAGAGTCAGCGGACGTGATTTAGTTCTACGACGTGGAATTGAACCACCAAGTTCTGCTCTTCGTTCAGCAACATACTTAGCCTCTGGTGAGTCAGGTGCAGGCAAATAGTACGGCGGTAAATACTTGTCTAACTTTGAATCTGGAATATCTAGATGCAAAGTATCTCTAAACATCTGAATGTCTTCTAGAGTCATCTTTTTCATCTGGTGTGTTGAGTTACGACCTTCAAAGTGAGAACCAAGCGTCCAACCCTTAACAGTCTTAGCTAAAATAACTGTTGGACGACCATTCTTTTGTGTTGCAGCGGTATAGGCAGCATAAAGTTTCTGATAATCGTGTCCACCTCGCTTGAGGTTCCAGATCTGATCATCGCTCCAGTCGGCAACTAATGCAGCAGTGCGTGGATCTTGACCAAAGAAATTATCACGAATGTACTTACCTGATTCGGCCTTAAATGTTTGATAATCACCATCAAGGGTCTCATTCATGATTTTTACGAGAGCGCCTTCACGATCTTTGGCTAGAAGTGGATCCCAACCTCGACCCCACACAACTTTGATTACATTCCAACCAGCTCCACCAAAAATTGCTTCAAGCTCTTGAATGATTTTTCCATTACCTCGTACTGGCCCATCAAGGCGTTGCAAATTACAGTTAACAACAAAAGTTAAGTTATCTAATTTCTCTCTAGTGGCAAGTCCAATTGCGCCCAAAGTATCTACTTCATCTACTTCACCATCGCCTAAGAATGCCCAAACATTTTGATCACTTGTATCTTTGATTCCACGGTTATGTAAATAGCGGTTATAACGTGCTTGATAAATTGCATTCAGTGGACCAATTCCCATAGACACTGTCGGGAACTGCCAAAACTCTGGCATTAATCGTGGGTGAGGATATGAAGAGAGTCCGCCTCCAGGATGTGAAAGTTCTTGGCGGAAACCATCTAATTGGTTTTCAGTAAGTCGTCCTTCTAGAAATGCTCGTGCATACATTCCTGGACTTGCATGGCCTTGGAAGAAGATTTGATCTCCGCCGCCGGCATGATCTTGTCCACGGAAAAAGTGGTTAAAGCCAACTTCATATAACGCAGCAGATGATGCATATGTAGAAATATGTCCGCCAACGCCAACTCCTGGACGTTGGGCTCTGTGCACCAACATTGCAGCGTTCCAACGATTGATTCGGCGAATCTTGCGCTCTAAATCTTCATCTCCTGGGAAAGGTGCTTCATGTTCTGGTGAAATGGTGTTGATGTAATCAGAGGTACGAAGGGCTGAAATTCCTACATTTTGTTCGCGTGCATGTTGTAAAAGATTGAGCATTAAGTAACGCGCACGAACTGGCCCTGCAGCTTTTAACGCAGCGTCAAAGGATGCACGCCATTCGGCGGACTCAGAGGGATCGGTATCAACTAACTGATCAATATTTAAATCGGGCGCCTCGAAGTTTTCGCTCATGTGCCTATTCTCGCGTGTAATGGGCTGTAAGTGGAAATTGAACGGCTCAAAAATTGGACCAAATTACCTCTTGCGCTTATGGGGCCGATTGTGTGGACTTATCCAGTGCCAACACGGATGGGATTAGCCAAAGGGGACCTTGTACTGGAGGTGGGCTTTGATAGTGATTGTGATTCCACACTTCGAGACGAGATCCGCGGCATTACTGGGACGGAGTTAATAGAAAACTCCACTACCGATGTCGTAGATGCTGTGATCATATGGTGGCGAGATGGCGACGGTGATTTAGTTGATGAACTGATGGATGCAATTACATATCTGGCAGAAAACGGTTCGATCTGGGTCTTAACACCAAAGGTTGGTCGAGATGGTCATGTTGAGCCAAGTGATATTCAAGATGCAGCTCCTGTAGCTGGGTTAAGTCAGACATCAACAATTGCGCTCGCAAAAGATTGGTCTGCAACACGTCTAGTGGCACGTAAGTCGCTCAAGCGCTAAGTTTGTCCAATGACATTATCTATTGGACAAGCAGCACCTGATTTCGAAATTCCAAATCAGCATGGTGAAAAAGTTACTCTCTCATCGTTTAAGGGCAAGAAGAACGTGTTACTCATGTTCTACCCATTTTCATTTACAGGAACATGCACCGGTGAGCTATGCGCACTTCGTGATGACCTTTCATCTTTTCAAAACGATGACCTGCAGGTAATCACTGTTTCTTGTGATTCACCATATGTGCAACGTGTATTTGCAGAAAAAGAGGGATACGAATTTCCAGTTCTTTCAGATTTTTGGCCACACGGCGCAGTTTCAAAATCATATGGAGTCTTTGAAGAATCTAAAGGTTGCGCACTTCGCGGAAGTTTCTTGATCGACAAAGAAGGCATTTTGCGATGGGAAGTTAAGAACGGTTGGGCAGCAAGAGAGAACGCTGATTACAAGGCTGCAATCGCATCTTTGTAAGCGTGATTTAGTAGTTTGCAGGCTCGTAAGTTAAGATTCGAACCTGCAATACCGGGTGGTTAGCTCAGTGGTAGAGCGTCTCGTTTACACCGAGAATGTCGGGGGTTCGAAACCCTCACCGCCCACGTTTAAATTAGATCATTTACTTTTGGATTAAACTCACCCCTAACCTAAACTGAAGGCATACAAATCAATTGCGGTGGGGGTAATGAAGATGAAGGCTACTCCCAGCGACCAGCGCTCGATTTTAGATGTTGCCAGATTTGATCAACAGGCCAATCTATTAAGACATAAAGCATCGACACTTCCTGAGCTCATAGAAATTACAAACACAACCAACAAATTTAACAATGCACGTGATCTCCGTATTGCAGCAGAGACAGAGTTAAGCGATGTTAAACGTGAATTGCTTCGAGCAGAAGCTGATGTTGAGCAAGTAGTTTCTCGAATCACGCGTGATGAAGCTCGCTTAAGTGGTGGGTCAGCATCTCCAAAAGAGTTAGAACAACTACAACATGAAGTTGGCACCCTTAGTACACGCAGAGCAGAGTTAGAAGAAGTTGAATTAGAGATCATGATGAGGGTGGATGCAATCCAGGCCAGTATTGCAAAACTCTCACAAGAAGGCGATGAGCTCGCCGCAGTGATTGCAGATTTAGATATTCGCAAAGAAAATGCAATGGCAGCGATCAATATAGAGCTAGAAAGTATTGCAAGTGATCGAGTAAGTACTGTGAGCGGGATCGAAAAAGCTTTAGTGGATCTCTATGAAAAACTGCGAGCAGATTCTGGTGGGCCAGGTGCTGCAGCATTAGTTGCTGGTGCTTGCTCTGGATGTAACCTGTCGATTAACGCGGTTGAACTTAAGAGACTGACTGATTTGGCTGAAGATGAAGTTGTTCGTTGCGAAGAGTGTCGATGTATTTTGGTGCGTGGAGTTTAAAAAATGGCCAGACATTTCACATTAACTGCAGACGGTGGCTCGCGGGGTAATCCGGGACCTGCCGGATATGGATCAGTCATTACCGAAAATGGAAAAATAGTTGCAGAGCTTTATGACTTTATTGGCATTGCCACCAACAATGTTGCTGAATACGCTGGGTTGATTGCGGGACTGACTGCAATTCACGAAATAGATGCAACGGCAACTATTGATGTAAAGATGGATAGCAAATTAGTCGTAGAACAAATGTCTGGGCGCTGGCAGATTAAACATGCCGATATGCGAGTAATGGCCCAAGATGCAAGAGCAGCTCATGACCCTTCGCAAGTTAGTTATACATGGATTCCGCGCGATGAAAACTCTCATGCAGATCGCCTGGCAAATAAAGCATTAGACCAGCAATCAGGCGGGGGAGAAGTTGTTTACCACCAGCAGAATTTTTTAACTGAGCGCTTACTAACAACAGAAAAAGCAACAACAATCTTTCTTATTCGACACGGCGAAACGGTTCTGACTCCATTTAAGAAGTTTTCAGGCGATGGCCCGCTTAATCCAGAACTGACTCACATCGGTTTGGAGCAGGCAGAAAAAGTTGCACGGGCAGTTGCCGATTTAAATCCAGAAGTCATCATTGCTTCTCCGCTTCGCAGAACAACACAAACTGCCGAAGCCCTTTCACGAATTACGGGAGTACCGATTAACTTTGAAGAAGCCTGGATCGAGTGTTCTTTTGGTATCTGGGATGGCATGTCTATTGACGAAGTTAAAGAGAAATACCCAGCTGACTATCAAGCTTGGGTGTCATCAACTGCCTTTGCACCACCAGAGGGTGAGTCTTACGACAGTGTTTCAGAAAGAATTGATTTTGCCTTAGATAAAATCTCAAGTGAGTTTCCAGGTCAAAGAGTTGCTGTCATAACTCATAACGGAACCATTAAATCTGCCGTAAAAAATGTGATTGGGGCGCCGGCCGAATCTATTTTTCACATAGACATTTCACCGTGTTCGATTACTACTGTTTCGATCTGGCCAAGTGATGGATTACGGGCGCTTAGAACATTAAATGAGCAGAGCCACCTTCGCTAAAAAGAAGGAAATTTAAACCCGTTTAGTTACTCGATACGTCTGAAGTGTTGGATCACTTGCATATGCAATTCGAACACCTGCTTTTTTGCTTGCAGCTAAACCATCGACAATCTGCTTTGTTAGCTCTTCACCTGGTGCAACGACTGCAACACCTGGCGGATAAGGCGCAATCAAATCTGCACTAATGCGACTGACAGCATCGGCTGCGCTTACAAACTCCGTGTCTGCAAAGTAGGCATCTCTAATAGACATTCCAACCTTAGGAACAATCGACCAACTAAGCGCTGTCTGTGTTTGGCGAGGTTGAGATCGTAGTTTTTCTAAGATTGGAATCAACTTTGCGGCAACTTCATCAAAATCTTCAGATCTATCGGCCAATGTGGCAAGAAAAACAATGGTGTCTTGATCTGCCATTTCAACGCGAATGTTGTGTTTTTCTAATTCATTTTCAACATCTACACCGGAAACCCCGAGAAGATTAGCCCTTAAGACAACCTTGGCAGGATCAAATCTTCCTTTTGGAAAATCTGAGGCATTGAGAAAGACGGGCATTCCGCATGCCTCATCAACTTTTTCCTTAAAGTCATTAACCAGTTCAACAAGGTTTGCCGTTAGTTGATCCCCACGGTTTTGCAAAAGTGCCCGGCATCCATCAATTGAGGCAAGGGGAGCACCAGCAGGTGAAGTGGTGTGGGTAGTTTCAAAGCTTTGTTCGATGCGATCAAGGTTTAACAATGTGTCCTGTGCTAACAACAATGCCGAAGCACTATAGCCAGGCAAAGTTTTATGCACACTTGTTATTAGTGCATCAGCGCCCATCTGCAACGCATGTTGTGGCAGATTTGAATTAAAGCCAAAGTGGGCGCCCCACGCTGCATCAACAATTACAGGGATATCCCGTGAATGAGCCTTAGAAATTAAAGCTTCTAACTCTGAAAGTGTTCCTAGATAACTTGGCTCTGTTAGCAAAAGCGCGATTGGCTTTTGATCAAGAGTTTTTTCTAGTTCACTAACTGGTATGCCCATTGGCACTCCAGTTTTTGCATCAATCTCTGGCGTTAACCAAATTGGCTCTAATCCAGTCAAAACTAGTGCGCTAAGCACAGAGCGATGGGCTGTTCTAGTTACTGCAATCTTCTCGCCTGGTTTTCCTAGCGCCAAGATGATTGCTTGATTGGCATGAGTAGAACCGCCAGTAGAAAAACGTGCGTAGTCAGCGCCCCAAAACTTTGCTGCCAATGCTTCAGCTTTCTTGAGAACTCCTTGTGTAAGCTTTATCGCATCTAGACCACCGTATAAAGGTGTATCGCTATCTACTACTGCTCCCAGGCCTGCATCTAGTCGAGATGCTTTCTGCTTATGTCCAGGAATAGTAAAAGCTGTGCGATTGCTCTCAAAGTAGGAAAGATAAGCATCTAATAACGGTGCACTTTCTCTTAACTTTGAGTTCATGAAGTAAGCCTAACTTCTCGCCCTTAAACTGGGAAATGTTCGGCCTGAAAATGGGAAAAAAGGCCTTAGACTTTATCCATGACAACACTTACTGCATTGACTCAAGAGCGTCGGTTGGTAACGGCTATTCCGGGACCAAAATCTTTGGAGGCGTTAAAGCGTCGCACTGAATCGACATCTGCTGGTTTAGGTATGGCAATTCCAGTCGTGATTGAACGCGCAAGTGATGCAATTCTTCTTGATATCGATGGCAATCAAATTATTGATTTAGGTTCTGGAATCGGTGTTGTAAATGTTGGAAACGCATCACCTCGTGTTGTGGATAGAGTGATTGAGCAAGTTCAAGCTTTCACACACACATGTTTTACTGTTGCGCCATATATGGGTTACATCGAGGTTTGCGAAAAACTAAATGCGCTCACTCCTGGAACATTCAAAAAGAAATCAGTTCTGCTCAATTCTGGCGCCGAAGCAGTTGAAAACGCAGTAAAGATTGCTCGCCACTACACAAAGCGCCAAGCAATTGTTGTTTTCGAACATAGCTACCACGGCCGTACTAACTTGACCATGGCATTGACTGCAAAGAACATGCCATACAAAGAAGGCTTTGGTCCATTTGCTCCAGAGATTTATCGAGTTCCAATGCCATATTCCTTCCATTGGATGGGCAACCAAGCAACGATTACACAAGATGCTATTGATATGGTTACAAGCAAAATCGAAAAAGAAATTGGCGCACATAACGTTGCTGCCATTCTTATCGAACCAATTCAAGGCGAAGGTGGCTTTGTAGTTCCACCACTTGGATTCTTGCCAGCTCTATCTAAGTATGCAACAGACAAGGGAATTGTCTTTATCGCAGATGAAGTTCAAACAGGGTTTGCACGCACTGGAAAAATGTTTGCTGTTGAACACGAGGGCGTTGTTCCAGACATGATCGTTACTGCTAAGGGAATTGCAGGAGGACTACCTCTTGCAGCTGTAACAGGACGCGCAGAGATAATGGATTCAGTCCATGTTTCTGGCCTTGGTGGCACATATGGCGGCAATCCAATTGCCTGCGCTGCAGCCCTTGGTGTTTTTGAGACTATGGAATCTGAAAAACTTGTAGAGCGAGCAAACCATGTTGGAAAAATTCTTTCAGATTACCTAAAGGCGCTACAGGCTAAGTATCCAGTTATTGGTGAAGTACGCGGACGCGGTGCAATGCAGGCAATCGAGTTAGTAAAGCCTGGAAGCAAGGATCCAAATCCAGACGCGATGAATGCAATTGTTAAGTATTGCCAGAGCAAGGGAGTTCTTGTTTTAACTGCAGGAACATATGGAAACGTTGTTCGTTTCCTGCCTCCAATTGTCATCACCGATGAACTTCTCAGGGATGCACTTGGTGTTCTAGAAGAGGCTCTTGCTTCTCTATAAATCCTTATTTCTGAGTGGCTAATTTGCAATAGAGCCAACTTGCCACATAAAGTTCTCCACAGTTAAGGGGAGTACCTCGCAAACGCACCTTCGTCAATACGGATAGAAATATCCCGGAGCTGCGACCACATTGTGGTGAGGGAGACCTTGGCATCACTGGCCCCTTTAACGAATAGGTAATCACAATGGATGTAACACTTTTAACTTGGGCACTTGTTGTCGGCGCAATCATCGCTTTAATCGTTGTTGACTTGCTGACAGTTAGTCGCAAGCCTCACGATGTAATGTTTAAAGAAGCTGCAATCTGGTCCATCTTTTACATAGGCGTGGCAATCGCATTTGGTATTTGGGTCTGGCAAACAGCTGGTTCACAGTTTGGAACCGAATACTTTGCAGCCTATCTTGTCGAAAAATCCCTATCTGTAGATAACCTTTTCGTATTTATTATCATTTTGGCCCAGTTTAAAGTGCCATCAATTTATCACCAGAGAGTTTTAATGTTTGGTGTCATTCTCGCACTTGTTCTCCGAGCGATCTTTATTGCCGTTGGCGCTGCAGCATTGGCTGCATTTAGCTTTACCTTCGTAATCTTTGGCGCAATCTTGATCTGGACAGGTGTTGGATTATTCAAGCACTGGGACGAGGACCCTTCACCTGAAGATAACTTCTTAGTCCGTTCAATCCGTAAGCGCATCGCAATGACTGATGAATACGACGGGTCCAAGATCTTTACTCGTCTAAATGGCAAGCGAATTGCAACCCCAATGTTTTTGGTAATGATTGCAATTGCATCCACAGACCTGCTATTTGCACTTGATTCAATTCCAGCAACATTTGGTGTTACACAAGAGCCATTCTTAGTCTTTGCAGCTAACGCGTTTGCACTGCTTGGATTACGTGCTCTTTACTTCTTACTGAAGGGCTTACTGGACAAGCTTGTTTACCTATCTCTAGGGCTTTCAGTTATTTTGATGTTTATCGGGGTTAAGTTGATCATGACTTATCTACACGAAACATGGACAGAGATTCCAAAGATCCCAACTCTTGTCAGCCTTGCAGTTATCGCTGCGATTTTGATTGTTTCAACGGTTGCTAGCTTGATCAAAGTCAAGAAAGATCCAACGGCTCACGCTCATGCTGGACGTGTGACAGAAGGCAAGAAGCCGGATTCTCACGGTTCTGAGAAACATTAATTTCCAACTCTGCAATTAAGCACGTATCCTTAATGTAAGAAGAGTCGCCCGGATCACCGCGTTATAACGCAAGTTATACCGAGGAAAGTCCGGACTTCACAGAGCAAGGCGGTGGGTAACTCCCACCCGGAGCAATCCGCGGGAACAGTGCAACAGAAAGTAAACCGCCAACAGCAATGTTGGTAAGGGTGAAACGGTGGTGTAAGAGACCACCAGCAATTACAGAAATGTAGTTGGCTATGTAAACCCCGCCTGAAGCA
>JBIIGW010000061.1:0-5950 GCA_044236295.1 Candidatus Planktophila sp. | reverse complement strand
CGTGCAAAGCCACCATCTTGCCCCAGTCACCCTCATGAGCGGCAGTGATTGCCTGTAATCCAAATCGAGTAGCTAAAACTCGGTCGAATGCGCTCGGTGTTCCACCACGCTGAATGTGGCCCAGAACTGATGTTCTAGCTTCTTTTCCAGTTCTAGTCTCGATTTCTTGTGCAAGCCAGTCACCAATACCTGACAACTTTACGTGACCAAAAGAATCAAGTGTTTGATCCTTTGTAACCATATCTCCATCTTGAGGAATCGCACCTTCGGCAATAACAATAATCGGCGCGTAGTGAGACTTAAATCGAGACTCAACCCATTCGCAGACTTTTTCAATCGAAAACTTTTGTTCTGGAATCAAAATGCAGGATGCTCCCCCTGCTAAGCCGGCATGTAAGGCGATCCATCCTGCATGGCGACCCATCACTTCAACAATTAATGCTCGATGATGTGACTCGGCAGTTGTGTGCAAGCGATCAATTGCTTCAACTGCGATGTTTACCGCTGTATCAAAACCAAATGTGTAATCAGTGTTGTTTAGATCATTATCGATTGTTTTTGGAACACCGATAACTTTTACTCCAAGGGCGTCTAACTTTGTTGCTACGCCAAGAGTGTCTTCGCCCCCGATTGCAATTAATGCATCAATTCCACTTTTATCGAGGTTTTCTTTAATGCGTTCAACGCCGCCTTCAATTTTAAATGGATTGGTCCGTGATGAACCAAGAATTGTTCCTCCGCGGGGCAAAATCCCTCGAGTTGTCTCAAGACTAAGTGGCATCGTTAGACCTTCGAGAGGTCCTTTCCAGCCATCGCGGAAACCAACAAACTCGTGGCCATACTCTTTGACGCCTTTTCGAACTACTGCACGAATTACAGCATTTAGTCCGGGGCAATCTCCGCCGCCAGTTAACACACCAATACGCATTTGATACTCCATGAATATTCTTATTCTTTAAAGTAGCTAAATTCTGCTACCTGTGGTCAACACTGACTGGGACAGTCTAGCCTTGCCCCATGGCCAAAGGACAACTTCGTGCCGAGGTGGAGTCTTCTACCCAATCTATGAAGGTAGTTGTTCAAGATTCAAATACGGGGGCACGAGTCCGACAGGGTCGGGCTAGGCAGCAAGATGGCACCGAAGATGATCCGATAGATTGGTCGAAGGTATTAAACGCCGCGATTTTGGAAGTAGGGGACGTAAAAGCTACTGACGCAATCTCAATTGTTGGTCAAGAACAGTCATGGAAAAATTTCGAGCACTTAAGGAAAAAACAGTAAATGATAATGATTGTAAATACTAAATGAGCCGTAAATCCTTATTTTATTTTCTGCTTGTTGGTTTTTTGTGGGGCATTCCATATTTACTCATGAAAGTAGCCGTTGAAGAGATTCCACCTTCTGCAATAGTTGCTGGCCGAACCTTAATTGGTGCAGCAATTTTGATTCCTGTAGCTCTCTACCGAAAAACATTTAAAGGCGCTGTACTCGGATTCAAATTTGTAGCCTTTTATGCGCTCCTCGAAATGATTGGTCCATGGATTTTAATTTCGACTGCACAAAAAAAGATCGATTCCGGATTAGCCGGATTGCTCATTTCAACTGTTCCTATATTTGCAGCGATCATCACCTCTATGCGAGGTGACCATACAGTCTGGCAGTTTAAGAGAATGTTCGGAATTGTTGTTGGCTTTATTGGCTTAATAGCCGTTGTCGGAATTGAGAGTTTTTCAGGAAACAGTCACCCAGCATCAATTGCAATGATGATTCTTGCCGCAATGGGGTATTCCTACGCAATCATCATGGTGACAACCAACTTGCCACTGGTCGATGGAATTGCCATCAACGGTTTAGCGATGGCAATTACTTCAATATTTTGGGCCCCTCTTGCTATTGCGCAATGGCCTTCGCAGGTCACGCTCAAGCCTGCTCTTTCATTAATCGCATTAGGGGTGCTCTGTACAGCTCTGGCATTTCTTGTCTTCTTTAAACTTCTTGTTGAAATAGGTCCAGCACGGGGTTCTTTAGTTACTTATCTCAACACATCTGTTGCAGTTGTACTTGGTGTAATTGTATTGAATGAGCCAATTACGATCGGATTAATCATTGGGCTACCGCTAGTACTTATTGGTTCATATCTTGCTAGCAAGAAAACTCAATCAGATATTGTCGCCAAACCCTAAACGTTCTAAAAGTTTTGGATCTTTTTGCCATTCTTTAGAAACCTTTATGTGTAAACCAAGAAATATTTTGGCACCAAGTGTGCGTTCAATATCGGCTCTAGCTCGAATGCCGATCTCCTTGAGCCTAGAGCCTTGATGACCCAACAAAATTGCGCGCTGTGAATCTCGTTCAACATGAACTGTTGCGTGAACATCATAGAAAGGCCGTGATCCCTTCTCTTCACGTTCACCAAATTCATCAATGGTCACAACTATTGAGTGAGGAAGTTCCTGTCTGACATCTTGCAACGCCGCTTCTCTGATGAGTTCACAAATTAAAGCTTCTATAGCTTGATCGCTATTTGTACCCTCTGGATAGTAGGCCGGACCTTGAGGAAGATTTTTACCAATCAGATCATTGAGTAAATCAACTTGGTCGTGAATAGCCGCTGATACAGGAATGACTTCATCCCATGTAAAACCTTTGGCAAGCTCCATAATTCCTAGTAATCGAGCTGCCAATTTTTCCTTTGAAATCAAATCTGTCTTTGTAATCACGGCAAATTTCTTAGCCTTACTATGTTTAGCAATCTCTTGAGCTATAAAAACATCACCCGCACCAGAAGTTTCATCTGCCGGAATACACATTAAAACAATATCGACAGAGTCCATGCTTTGATCAACAACTTGATTGAGTCTGTGTCCGAGTAAAGTTTTTGGTTTATGAACACCGGGAGTATCGACAAGAACAGCCTGATAATCGGGACGATGTACGATGCCTCTAATTGCTAGGCGAGTTGTATTGGGGTGGTGCGAAGTAATTGCAATTTTACTTCCGACTAGTGCGTTAATTAAGGTGGATTTTCCAACATTGGGACGTCCAACTATCGCCACAAATCCTGATCGAAATCCATTCATCTGACTATTCTCTCACTGATTGTCCTGAGTTAATTCCAACAAACTCCACTGCATCTGCCACAGATGTGACAATTTCTGCCGAGCGCTCTCCAATTAATCGATGACAGCCCTCACTAGTTGGTGAGTTGATCGCGCCAGGAATAGCCATTACGGGTCTGAAAATTTCTGCCGCCTCTCGAGCTGTGCGAAGTGAGCCACTTCTAAAAGCTGCCTCCACAACCAGAGTCGCTTTAGAAAGTCCGGCAATTAATCGATTACGCGTTAAAAATCTATTTGGTAATGCTTTTTGACCGGGCATAAACTCACTTACAATTGCTCCACTTTCACATATCTCAGTAAAGAGTCTGGCGTTTCCCGCTGGGTAGTTAACATCTACACCGCAAGCAATTACTGCGATTGTTACGCCCTCAGCTATGAGTGCACCTTTATGTGCATAGGAATCAATCCCGTATGCCCCGCCACTGACAATCGCCCACTCTCGATCAACAAAACCAGCCGCAAAATCACCGGCGATTCTTGCTCCGTAGTTTGTTGGATTTCTTGTGCCAACTATTGCCAGTGATGCTGTCTTTAATGTCTGCGGATTACCTTTTACAACTAGGGCAATTGGTGGATTGGCTAGATCATTTAGCTGCTCGGGCCAATTCAAATCTCCGGGTGTTAAAAACTGAATACCGCGGGCCGATACTGTCTCGAGGACTTTTTCACCTGAAGTTAACTGAAGGGCCGATATTAAGTTCTCATGCTTGTTTGGGCCGTATCCACCATTAATCAGTTTCTCATGTACATCGAGTGGGCCATACTCAACGATTTCTTGAGACCAAAACTTATGCCCTGCTTCAATTGCGCTAAATAGTGCTGCCCGAGAAATCAGATCTTTCATAGTAGTAACAATAAGTATTAACTCCACTACCAGAAGGCTGAATCGAATTACTTGTGGATGAGAGCCGCAATATTTGAAAATGAAGTCCGATGATGTGTGGTTGGACCATGTTTTTCTAGAGCTTGTGTGTGTCCGGCGGTGATATAGCCCTTATGCCCTGCAAATCCATACTCTGGAAACTCTAAATCGAGCTCTCTCATTATTCGATCTCTTGTAACTTTAGCGATAATCGAAGCGGCACTAATCGAAACAACTACTTGATCGCCTTTCCAAACCGCTAAGTTGGGAACTCCCAAGCCTTCAATGGCATATCCGTCAGTTAAAACATATGCAGGCTCTATGTTCAATCCCAAAACAGCTCTACGCATTCCATCTAAATTTGCAGCGTGTACACCACGTGCATCAACCTCTTCTGAAGAAACAATAACGACGCTAATTGATGTTGCGAACTTTTGAATCAGATCAAAAACTATTTCTCGCTTACTCTCTGATATCTCTTTTGAATCCCGAACTGGAGTTAATTCAGGCGCAAATGGATCCTTTAAAACAACTGATGCAACCACCAATGGACCAGCACAAGCACCTCGGCCTGCTTCATCCACTCCAGCAATCGGAGCGATCCCTGCAGCAGTTAGCAGTTGTTCTATAACCTTCAAGGGCTACTTCGTGACGTCTACTCTTGGAACATATGTTAAATTCTTGAAGGGCCAGATAACTGCCACTACACGACCAGAAATACGCTCTAGTGGAACAAATCCACTATTTATGTCTTCTTGATGGTATCTAGAATCCGCACTTGCCCCACGGTGATCACCCAATACCCATAGTTTTCCTTCAGGCACAGTTACATCAAATTTCATATCAGATGGTGCGTCGCCACCATAAATGTATGGCTCAGTTACTTCTTTTCCATTAATTGAAAGCTTCCCACTTGCAGTGCAACAAACAACACGATCACCAGCAACACCAACAACTCGTTTAACCAAATACTGCTTTGCAGGATTTGGGAGCACTCCTACCGTGACTAGAAGGCTCTTGGCCTTTGCAGTTAGCGAGTTACTTGAGTTTTCTACGTTTTCAGGAAGCCAATTATTGGGATCGCGAAATACGACTATATCTCCGCGCTTTATATTGTCCGAGATAAATGGAACTTTATTGACCGCAACTCGATCTTGGATTTGTAATGTGTTCTCCATCGATCCCGATGGAATATAGAAGAATTGAACAAGGAAGCTCTTAATAAAAAGTGAGACAACTAATGCAACAACAATCAGGATTGGGAGCTCCTTAAGGAGTGATCCCTTTTTTCGCATTGAAATGAATGAAGTTACTAGGCTTTAGGTTCTTCGTCAGATGCAGGAATTACTTTTACATCTGGAGTTTGCTCTTCTGCCTCTATAACCTCTTGGGCAATAGCTTCAGCTGGCTCAGCAACAACTTCTTGTGCGAGCGCAACAGGCTCAGCGACTACTTCAGCAACAGGTGCTACAACAGGCTCAGCGACTACTTCAGCAACAGGAGTTGAAAGAATTCCATCGCCGTAACCTTCAACACCATCGCGCTTTTCGCGAATCTTTGCAGCCTTACCGCGAAGATCACGTAGGTAGTACAACTTGGCGCGACGAACTTCGCCCTTCTTCACTAATTCAATTTTTTCGATAACTGGAGTGTGAACCGGGAATGTGCGCTCTACTCCAACACCGTATGAAACTTTACGGATAGTGAAAGTCTCGCGAACGCCATCTCCTTGACGACGGATGACAATTCCTTGGAAAACCTGAAGACGGCTCTTGTTACCTTCGATAACGCGAACATGGATCTTGAGCTCATCACCAGCGCGAAACTGTGGGATGTCTTTGCGCAGCGAGGCTGCATCTACTGCATCAAGAATGTTCATATTTTCGATCCTTTTGTCATTTCAATTAAGCACGCGCTTTGGCGGTACAGATTGCGTATTGTGCCACAGACAGGGTTGTAAGCGTAAATC
>JBIIGW010000060.1:0-5961 GCA_044236295.1 Candidatus Planktophila sp. | reverse complement strand
CAAAGTCTGCATCAAAGCGGCGATTTTGATAAACAACGAGCAAAAGCTGTGATGCATCAGCGATGGCCATTAACTCATCACACTCTTCGGTTGTCAGTGCCATTGGTTTTTCAAGAACAACATGTATTCCACGTTTTAAGGCTTCTTTCGCCCAGTGAAAATGTGTGTTTGGTGGTGTTGATACAACAACTAGATCTATATCTCCAGAATCAAGCATCGTTTGTGCATCGCCAAAAGTTTTTGCATCTGGTGCAAGTTGTAACGCAGCCTCTAATCGCTGTGGGTTGGTGTCACAAACAGCAGACAGAACCATCCCTGGTGTAGAAAGCAAGGCTTTATTGTGTTCATCACCGATTGCGCCATATGCCAACAACGCTGTTCTGATATCTGCTTTAGACAAACTACATACTCCTCAAGTTTTTTTAACCTGCGCAAGGTTACCCGTGGAGAGAACAAGATGCGCGGTAGAACTGATTTTCACAACCAATAAGTTAGTCAAAAATTGGACCAACGGTCCTTGAACGCTTAATCTCAAAAAAACCAGGATAAGAAGCAGAAAGAACTACTCCGTCCCACAGTTTTCCTGCCTCTTCACCTTTTGGTGCTGGAGAAATAACTGGACCAAAGAATCCAATCCCATTGATTGCAATAATCGGTGTTCCAACATCATCACCAACAAGCTTTATTCCGCGCTCATGGCTTTCGATTATCTGCTTATCCCAGTCAGAATTTTCCATCTCTGCAAGGTACTTTGAATCCAAACCTACTTCCTTCAAGGAATCACTTAGCAGATCCTTTGAAACAGTTTCTTTCAAAACATGTATGCGAGTACTAATTGCCGTATAAAGGGGAAGTGTTTTATCTTTTCCAAAATCCTTTTCTACCGACTTGATTATTCGCGCGCAGGACCAAGAGTTAGCAAAAATCGCTTTGTATTTTTCTGGCATTTCTCGATCTTTGTTTAAATGTGGCAAGCTGAAAATGTTCCAAGTAATTTCGATCTCACGCACTTTTGTAACTTCTAGAATCCATCTAGATGTGATGAAAGCCCATGGGCACATCGGGTCAAACCAAAACTCAGCTTTTGTCTGCATGTGCCGATTCTACTGCTCATAAATCGATGCAATTTTCACTCAGAGGAAGCAGGAGTGATGCGCATCGGCGAAAGGAGTCCAAAGAGTTGTATTTGGTAGCCTTCATCCATGACGCTCACCATTCGCCCTGTGCAGCAAAGTGATAAGCAACGTTGGCTGCAGCTTTGGAAGGGTTATCTCACCTTTTATAAGACAGAGTTTTCTGCGGATAAGACTGAGATTACCTGGAATCGTTTGCTTGACCCTGATTTTAATCTTTATGGCCTTGTTGCCGAAGTAGATGGTCAACTAAATGGCATGACAACATTTAATTTTCAAAACTCTACCTGGTCAGAAAATGGTCAATGCCTGTTGGAGGATTTATTCGTCGACGAGAACCTTCGTGGGCAAGGAACAGGGAGAGCTTTAATAGATGCCGTAATCAAGGAAGCAAAAGCCCGGGGTTGTTCACGCGTCTATTGGAATACCGATGAAACAAATGAAACTGCACGAAAGCTCTATGACACTTACGTTTTGGAATCTGGCAAACGCCAGTATCGAGTTCCAATTATTTAGAGTTTAGATTTTCCAACCGAAATTCTTGCCCAGGATTGACTGCAAGGCCTGGTTTTCTCCTGCATAGATTTCCTGAAGGAATTTTCTATCATCTTCTAACATTTCTGGGACCTTAAGGTCTACCAAAGATTTCTTCGAAATTCTTGATTTGGTTGAGTAACTAAGTAATTTGCTCTTAAAGATTGCTTCATTTAATTTTGGAAATCTACTTGCACGAGCCACATTGCGCTTTGGAAATGCTAATTGACTCTCTTGGTTAGCGATAGTGGAATGAGGAAGAAGAAACTTAAGTACTTCATGAAGTTCATCGTTGGCTTGGGTTAAAGTTGACTCAAAACTCAAAACGTGGATTTGTTCGATCGGAAAGTAATTAAGGTAGCGCGAGATTTGCTCTGAATAAAAACCAGCAGTAACCATATCTCCATATGGTTTACCTTGATTAACTTTATAATTTCGAACCGCTTCTCCAAAAGTAGTGGAAGTCTCAATTGCGCCCACGCGGCGTCCATGCCAATATGCCGAATAGGCGCGATCGATTGGATTTCTCAGAATTGCGATGATTTTTACTTCAGGAAAATGTTTGTGAATACGACCCGGAGCTTCTTGGCTGACAAGGTAACTGGGAGATTTTTCACCCTTAATTTGTTGTGGCTTAGCCTCTGCAAAATTTTTTAAGTATCCGTCTAGTCCTTCGCCATCTTTATATTGCCCGCTTCTGTTCCAAAAATGCAGTTCACGATTGAGGATAAAGATTTCCTTTTCATGTTCTTCAAGAAATGCTCGCAAACTTGTTGAGCCAGACTTTTGAGCACCAATGATGAGAAAATCTAAAGTACTCATATCGGCAGAGTATGTTGTTTTTAAGTTGTGCGAACGATCTAGCCTTGCGTGTCTGCCTAAATAATCCTGAGAAATTCTTGCGGTTTGAAGTTTTACCATTACAAGCGTGGCCATTGAGTGGTGGCACTTTTAGAAACCTCTTGAGTGATGGCACCAGAAATCTGCTTACAAATCACAGTTATCGGATGCCATTATGACAATCGCATCAATCGATGCAGACTCACATTAATGAAGGAAACACCATGAAGCTCAAATTCAGTTCGGTTGTGGCGCTAGTTGGAATATCGGTTCTGGGATTTTCAGTTCCAGCGTATTCAGCAGTCCCCTACACATCAGCAGCATTGCAAAGCAGACTTAAGTACATGGTTGAAGAGGAAAAGTTAGCTCGTGATGTTTACACAGTGCTGGCAAAGTCCTCCGCATATCCTAAGTTCAGAAACATTGCTAATGCAGAACAATTTCACATGGATCAAATGTCAATTGTTTTAGAAAATTATGGACTTTGGAATCCAACGTTAAAGCGCAAGCCAGGTGTCTTTTTCAATACAGAACTAAGTGCTCTCTATAAGACTTTGATCGCTAAGGGTCAGCTATCTGCACTTGATGCTATCCAGGTTGGCATCATTATTGAAGAAAAAGATATTGCTGACTTAACAGCGATGGAAGCCTTAATTACACAAGAAGATATTCAATTTGTTGTTAATTACTTAAAGGCAGGTTCGATTAATCATTTAGCAGCTTTTAAACGCTAAACCCAGGGAGTCTGGGGGTGCATTTGCGCCCCCAGATATCTAGAACTAGTTGAAGTCTGTAATGTAAAGTTTTCTTATGTCTGCGGCACTTGTAACAAATGCAATCCAGAACAAGGCAAATGCGACTCAAGCAAAACATGCTCAAAGATTTTTTAAGACTTCAAAAGGCGAATATGGCTATGGAGATGTCTTCCTAGGAGTGCCAGTCCCTCAATTAAGAAAAATAGCCACGGAATACAAAGATCTGAGTTTGCCACAGGTAGAGAAATTGATTGCCTCTAAGTTTCATGAGGTGCGTTTTTGTGGATTAGTGATCCTGACTACGCAGTTCAAATCAGCAAATAATGCCCTAGAACACAAGAAGTTCTTTGATTTCTATATGAAGCAGCTAAAGGCTGAGCGCGTAAACAACTGGGACTTGATCGATGTAACAGCGCCAACTATCGGGCAATATTTGATTGGTTCACGATCTAGCACTCAAATGCTTTTAAAGCTTGCAAAGAGTAGTTCTCTGTGGCAAAGGCGAGCAGCGATTGTTTTTACTTTTGCCTTTATCCGTGAAGGAATCCCCCAGCCAACTCTTGTCATTGCTAAGCAATTACTTCACGATGATGAAGATTTGATCCATAAGGCAACAGGTTGGATGCTACGTGAAATGGGTAAACGAAATCCAATTGAGCTTCGAAAGTTTCTAGAAGAAAACGTCTCTGTAATGCCAAGAACCATGCTTCGCTATTCAATCGAGAAGTTCTCGGCAACTGAGCGAAAGAAATGGCTAGCTAGATAACTTTTGCTTTAGTCACGGGCAGTATTGCTTTGCTCATTGAGTATTCCTGTAGCATGACCATGTTATGAGTAATAAACTTCCGGTCGTTCTTCATCAGCTTTCTAATTTTTCCTCCGGTCTAGGCAATTCGATTGTCATGATCACGATTCCGTGGTTAATTCTTGAAGAGACCGGATCCCCAGCCTTTGCTGGATTAGTCGCAGCAATTTCTGCACTGCCGGGGTTGTTGATCTCCCCTATTGGAGGATGGCTAGTTGACCACATTGGTCGTCGCACGGTGAGCATCGGAGCTGATTTACTTTCGGCTGTTGCGGTAGTTGCATTTCCAATCGTTGCGTTAACTTCAGGACTTACTAGCTCGACAATTTTTATCATCGCTGTAATAGGTGCAATCTTTGATCCTGCAGGCTACACAGCTCGTAAAACCCTATTGGCTGATGTTGCAAAGGCATCAGATATAAAACTTGATCGACTCAATGGAATCCACGAAGGCTTTATGGGAGTTGCATGGGTTTTTGGTCCTGCTGTTGGAGCGGGCTTAATTTCAACCGTCGGTGCCGTGAATTCATTCTGGGTTGCTGGCGGACTTTTCATTTTTGCAGCACTAGCTATCGCTTTCTTAAGGGTTGGAAATCTCGGCAGAGATGCCCGTGACTTGGCAGAAGAAATGGGAGAAAAATCAAATCGCAGTATTCGTGTGGGCTTCCAGGTTCTTTGGAGTGACAAACTGCTTCGCACTTTAACTATTTCTATTCTCATCATCGCTGCTGTTTATCTGCCGACTGAGACAGTTGTCTTGTCGACCTACTTTGAAGATTTAGGTCAGCCTGCCAGTCTCGGAATTGTTATCTCAGCCCTTGCTGCAGGGTATGCAGTTGGATCCTTCGGTTACGGATGGATAAGCGCTCGTCTGAAGCGTAAGAATCTTGTACGCACAACTTTTATAGGAGTTGCTATGAGTATTGTTCCGATGGCGTTTCTGCCGCCATTGCCAATCCTTGCCGTAGCTGGTTTTTTTCTAGGTTTATTCTGGGGACCATTTAACCCGCTAATGAGCACACTTATTCAGCAGAGAGTTCCTGCTGATCAACAAGGAAGAGTTTTTGGAGTACAAACTGCAGTCTTTTACGCAGCCCCACCATTAGGCATGGTCTTAGCAGGGCTTTCAGTTGAAAGTTATGGAGTTCGCACTACCTACATGGTTCTGGCCGCAATACTTTCAGTGACATCAATCCTTGCACTATTAACGAAGTCATTGCGTTCAGACTTTTAGTTTGAAAAAAGAACCGCCTTTTAAACTATAAGAATTAGAAAGGGCCTCGATCTCTCGAGGCCCTCCCACGCATAACTGATCCAGCTCTTTTGACCATTACCAATAGATCGAGCTTAAACGGTTAAGACTGTGGTGGAGGCGACGGGATTTGAACCCGCTCCGACGGTTTGGTAAACCTACAGGCTGCCAATTACAACACGCCCCCAACACGGGAGCGAAGTTACGGCTTTGCAAACAATCGAAAATATTCGGTCTTGGAATCTGTGGATGAGAATTCGACTGAAGAGAAGCAAAAAGGACTTGGCAATAAACCAAGTCCTAATTACTACCAAACCGTCGTGGTGAAAGTATTACATAGATCGGAGCTAATTGGCGCAAAGCAAAAGGGACTTGGCATTAAACCAAGTCCCAATTACTACCAAGCATCTGAGCCTAAAGTATGGCACAAAAGCGAAGTTACGCAGAGTAACCAATTGTTAAGAAGAGTCGCCCTATAAGCCGGAGACGACATTGTTATGCGTGAGGTTACGCTTAAAAAATGTAAATGCCCTCATAATTGCCCCCAAATAATTAATGGGATAGATCATTTCGGTTGTGGCAAACCATCAACGCTATCGAGATCTAGTCATAGAACTCATAAGTGATTCCAGAGGTCCTTGA